>NZ_JAMPOL010000002.1:0-20046 GCF_028480325.1 Providencia sp. PROV182
ACATACTGATGTATGCTCCTAGGGCTCAGCGCCGCTTAATGCCTAGTCATAAAAAGAAGGCTCACGCTAAATTTCGAGCCTTCTTTTGTCATTGATAAATTACCAAATACGAATACGCTGTTCTGGTGCCAAATACAGGGCGTTATTTTTATCAACACCGAATGTTTCGTACCAGTCATCAATATTGCGTACTACGCCATTTGCGCGAAATTGGTTAGGGCTATGAGGGTCCGTCATAATCTTATTACGTTCAGATTCTTTATTTGACAGCTCTTGCCACGTGCGTGCCCAAGCAATGAAGAAACGCTGTAACCCAGTTGTTCCGTCAATAATTGAAGCCTCACCATTTGGGTAGTTTTCTTTGGCAAATTGCTTATAAGCACTTAAGGCAATATTTAACCCACCGAGGTCACCAATATTCTCCCCTAATGTAAGCTCACCGTTCACCTTTAAGCCATCAACAGTAAAGCCGTTATATTGTTCAACAAGCTTAGCTGTTTTCTCTTTAAAGTGGGTTTTAGCGCTCTCACTCCACCAATTACGTAACTGCCCGGTTCCGTCATATAAACTGCCTTGGTCGTCAAAACCATGGCCCATTTCGTGGCCGATGACTGCACCTATTGCGCCATAGTTATAGGCTGGGTCAACATTAGGGTCAAAGAACGGTGCTTGTAAAATTGCAGCAGGGAACACAATTTCATTTTGAACAGGGTTGAAATAGGCATTGACTGTTTGTGGCGTCATTCCCCATTCCCATTGACGAACAGGCTGACCAATTTTGCCAATCATATCATCATATGACCAAGCTAAAACTTGCTTATAATTCTCTAATAATGAATCGGGCTTGAGGTTAATCTCACTGAAATCATTCCATTGGTCTGGATAACCCACTTTAACCGTGAATTGTTCCAATTTTTTAAGGGCTTCTTGGCGAGTAGGCTCATCCATCCAGTCATTGACTTTTAAGCGTGAATTAAATGTTCCTCTCACATAACTAACCAAATCTTTAATTTTTTCTTTAGCTTGAGGGTCGAAATATTGTTCGACGTAAATTTGCCCTAATGGCTCACCTTGGAGTGAGTTAACGGTTTGCAAAGCGCGCTCTTGGCGGGTGCGTTGCTTCTCAATACCATTGAGTTTTTTCGAGTAAAAATCAAACTGTGCATCTGCGATGGTTTGGTTTAAATAACGTGCGTGCTCACTAATATACTGAAAGGTTAAGTAATCTTTTAATGTCGAAACTGGGGTATCTGCAAAAATCTTTGCAGTTTGTTCAACTGCGCTGTCCGTTTCAACGACCACTTTCGCAAGTTGCTTATCAGTTAACTTGCGGCTAGTAATAAAGCTATCCCAATCAAAACCTTGGGTATGGTTTTTCATTTCAGCTAAGGTCATTGCATGGTAATTTTTGATAGTGTCACGGCGGGCCTCAGGGCTCCAATGTACAGTTGCAATCGCTTTTTCTAAATCAAAAATTTTCTGTGCTTTTTGTGTGACATCTTTTTCACCGGCTAGCTCTAACATGGTAGCGATATAAGCGATATAACTTTTTCGAATATCTTCCATTTGCGGTGTGTTATCGAGGTAATAAGTCCGATTAGGTAGCCCTAAGCCGCCTTGGCCGATATAAAGCACATAGGTATCCGGTGCTTTAGCATCTAAGTCTACCCAATAAGAAATCAATGATTTGTAGTCGGGTTGGGTCATTAACTGGCTAATATCACTATGGCTTTTAGCTTTCTTAATGGCATCTAAATCGGATTTTATTGGGGTAATTCCTGCCTGTTCGATAGCCGTTTCATTCAGGTAACTAAGATATAAATTTCGAATATTTCGTTGATTATGCGTAAGTTTGTTTTCGGGGATCTGCTGTAGCTGGTCAATTATCGATTGAATTTGTTTTTCTGTATTTAAGTATAATTCCACAAAAGAGTTAATACGTGGCATACCGGTAGGGATTTGCGCTTTATTTACCCAATCTTCATTCACATAACGGTAAAAATCATTGCCGGGTTCAATCGTGTCAGACAAAACAATTTTTTGTTGTCCATAACTAACTTCTTTTGCCAATAGTGACGGGGCAAAAGAAATAGTCGACATACCAATAATTAAAGCCAAAACATTTAAACGCATGTAACCACCTCTCTTCGTTGAGAATTACGATATCCACTCTAATACGTTAAACCTTGGAGCGAGTGTTCTGCAAAATTTATTTCACTTATTGAACCACATAATGAAATAAAGTTAATCCGTCTTTGCAGTACCTTACTGCTTTTCTTCATTGTAGAGGGTATTTAGATGAAATTTTATCATCATACTGTTTATTCTTCAGAGAATGATGTTATATTGGTTATATCAAATAAATCAATTATAACTATTAGCTATATGTAATATTCTTTAGCTATAGATAGCAAATGCACATTATTCCTGTATGAGGTAGACTGAAATATGAAATTGCAGCAATTACGTTATATTGTTGAAGTGGTTAACCATGACTTGAATGTCTCCTCAACCGCTGAGGGGCTTTTTACGTCACAGCCCGGTATCAGTAAACAAGTGCGGATGCTTGAAGATGAGCTTGGGATCCAAATTTTTGCGCGTAGTGGTAAGCACTTAACGCATGTTACTCCCGCAGGGGAAGAAGTGGTACGGATCTCCCGAGAAGTGCTATCAAAAATAGAAGCGATCCGCTCGGTTGCTGGGGAGCATACTTATCCAGATAGAGGTAGCTTGAGTATTGCCACGACACATACACAAGCTCGTTATGCTTTGCCTCCGACAATCAAAGGTTTTATTGAGCGTTATCCACATGTTTCATTGCACATGCAGCAAGGATCACCAACGCAAATCGCTGAGGAAGTGTGCAAAGGTAACAGTGATTTTGCGATAGCAACCGAAGCATTGCACCTTTATAACGATTTGATTATGTTGCCATGCTACCATTGGAATCGCTGTGTGGTCGTGCAAAAAGACCATCCACTTGCAACGAAAAAAAATGTCACTATTGAAGATATCTCTGAATATCAAATTGTAACCTATACTCATGGGTTTACTGGCCGTTCAGAATTAGATGTGGCATTTCAGAAAATTGGTCTTGAGCCCAAAATTATTTTTACTGCAACCGATGCTGACGTGATTAAAACCTATGTTAGATTAGGGTTAGGGATCGGTATTATCGCGAGTATGGCCGTTGACCCTGTTAGTGATAGCGATTTAGTTGTGATTGATATGCGTGATAAGTTCAGCTATAGCACAACCAAGATTGGTTTTAAACGTACTAGTTTCTTGCGTAGTTATATGTATGATTTTATGTGGCGTTTCGCACCGCATCTAACCCGTGATGTGGTCGATAAAGCGGTTGCTATACGTAACAATGAAGAAATTGAAGAGTTTTTTAAAGATATGAAACTGCCTATCATTTAATTTCTTTATATTTTTGCCTTGTCATAATTTGTAAGTAGGAACCCTAGTGATCGTATTTCTAGGGTTTTTATTATGGCTTTAGCCAGTTTAAGTCGCGCTAGCGTCTTAAACATAAAACCACCTGCTTTGCGGGTGGAGTTAAAGGGTTATACCAAGAAAAACACCTTTCCGTTACGATATAGATGTTCAAGCTAATATTCGTAACCTAAATAAGGAAAGGTGTTTATGGGCATTAAAGCACAAAGCTCAGCGCATACAAAGTGGCTGTGTAAATACCATATCGTCTTTTCGCCGAAATTCAGACGGAAAGTGATTTTTAATAATATTCGTTCAAGTGTGGGTGAGATTTTACGAGACCTTTGTAAGTATAAAGGCGTTGAAATAATCGAGGGTCATCTCATGCCGGATCATGTTCATATGTTAGTCAGTATTCCCCCAAAGCTGAGTGTTTCAAGCTTTATGGGTTATTTGAAGGGTAAAAGTTCGTTGATGATCTTTGATAGACATGTGAATTTAAAATATAAATTTGGCAATAGGAAGTTTTGGGCGGAAGGTTACTACGTCAGTACGGTAGGGCTAAATGAAGCGACAATCCAGAAGTATATCAGAGAGCAAGAAAAGTCAGATTTAATCTCAGATAAATTAAGTACGAAAGAACATGTAGACCCCTTCAAGGGGTAGGCCAAAGTAACAAAGACATTAGCTTGAACGAAGAGAAAGTAGCGTCATTTAGGCGCAGTCGGTAACAAGCCCTTATAGGGCTAGAGCAAACCACCCGCTATGCGGGTGGTTATGATTATTATTACCGAGTTGGTGTACTTAGTTTTTTCCTGACTTATTTCCCTTCTTATCTTAAATTTCCTATTATTAATAGAGAAAAATTCAATATTTGGCACAAAATCTATAAATCAAATTTCTAGAGCAACTATGATTACAATTGGTTAACAAAAAATAATGGTGGTAAATACAAATATTGCCATAGCCATAAAAACCAAGGAGGAGTTATGTCGTTGAGTCTAAAAACAACGAGTGCTTCGACACTCAATGTTGGAAACAAGCAGTATAATTACTTCAGTTTAGCGATTGCTGAAAAAAAGCTCGGTGAGGGGACTAAATTACCTAAGTCATTAAAAGTTTTACTCGAAAATCTATTACGTCATATTGATGGCACCTCAGTTGTCGAACAAGATTTACAAGCAATAATTGACTGGCAAAAAAACGCGCATGCAGATAGAGAAATTGCTTATCGCCCAGCGCGTGTTCTCATGCAAGACTTCACGGGTGTTCCTGCTGTTGTTGACCTTGCCGCTATGCGTGAAGCAGTTAAATCCCTTGGCGGCAATGTTGAGCAAGTAAACCCGTTGTCACCTGTTGATTTAGTGATTGACCACTCGGTGATGGTGGATGAGTTTGCAACCGAATCAGCATTTGGCGATAACGTTGAAATTGAAATGGCGCGTAACCATGAACGTTATTTATTTTTACGTTGGGGCCAAAAAGCATTTAATCGTTTTCAAGTAGTGCCGCCGGGTACCGGTATCTGTCACCAAGTTAATTTAGAATACCTTGGCAAGGCAGTATGGTATGAAGAAATTGACGGTAAATTATATGCCTATCCCGATACTTTAGTGGGTACGGACTCTCATACGACGATGATCAATGGGTTAGGTGTGTTAGGTTGGGGTGTCGGTGGTATTGAAGCTGAAGCCGCGATGTTAGGCCAACCGGTTTCAATGCTGATCCCTGATGTTGTTGGTTTTAAATTAACAGGGAAATTATCCGAAGGGATAACGGCAACCGACCTTGTATTGACGGTAACACAAATGCTACGTCAACATGGTGTTGTGGGTAAATTTGTTGAATTTTATGGTGATGGCCTAGCGGATTTACCATTAGCAGACCGAGCAACGATTGCGAATATGTCACCAGAATATGGCGCAACTTGTGGTTTTTTCCCTGTTGATGAAGTGACGCTATCTTATATGCGTTTAACTGGGCGCAGTGATGATGAAATTGCGCTGGTGGAAGCTTATAGCAAAGAACAGGGTTTGTGGCGTTATGCAGGTGATGAACCTATTTTTACCAGTACACTTGAGTTAGACATGTCGACGGTTGAATCCAGCTTAGCAGGCCCTAAACGTCCGCAAGATAGAGTTGAACTCAGCCAAGTACCAAAAGCATTTCGCGGTGCAGTAGAGTTAGAAGTTAATAAAAAAATTCAATCGAGCTATCCTTCTGTTAAATATCAAAATAAAACTTTTGAGTTAACCGATGGTGCAGTCGTTATTGCGGCAATTACATCTTGTACGAATACGTCGAACCCAAGTGTATTAATGGCTGCAGGACTATTAGCGAAAAAAGCCGTTGAAAAAGGGTTAGTCCGTCAGCCATGGGTTAAATCATCATTGGCACCGGGTTCAAAAGTTGTCACTGATTATCTTGCTGTCGCGGGTTTAACGCCTTATTTAGATAAGCTCGGATTCAATCTTGTCGGATATGGATGCACAACATGTATTGGTAATTCAGGCCCATTACCAGAACCAATAGAAGAGGCGATTAAACAAGCGGATCTTACCGTTGGCGCTGTGCTATCGGGTAACCGTAACTTTGAAGGGCGAATTCATCCATTGGTGAAAACCAACTGGTTAGCATCACCGCCACTTGTTGTTGCATATGCTCTGGCGGGTAACATGAATATCAACTTGAAAACCGATCCTATCGGTGTCGATAAATCAGGTAACGATGTTTATTTGAAAGATATTTGGCCATCGAGTGCTGAAATTGCCCAAGCTGTACAGCAAGTTAAAACAGACATGTTCCGCAAAGAATATAATGCGGTCTTTGAAGGTGATGACGCTTGGAGAGCATTGAAAGTTGAAAGCTCTTCAACTTATCACTGGCAAGAAGACTCAACTTATATTCGCCATCCACCTTTCTTTGAAGGTATGCAAGTTCAGCCAGCACCGGTCAAAGATATTCATGGTGCAAATATTTTAGCGATCCTCGGCGACTCGGTAACTACTGACCATATTTCTCCTGCAGGGAATATCAAAAAAGAGAGTCCAGCGGGGCGTTATCTGCAAGAACACGGCGTTGCTGTTGCAGATTTCAACTCTTATGGCTCGCGTCGTGGTAACCATGAAGTGATGATGCGAGGAACATTTGCAAATATTCGTATTCGCAATGAAATGGTGCCGGGTGTAGAGGGGGGATATACCTTACATATACCGACAGGCAAACAAATGGCGATTTATGATGCGGCAATGCTGTATCAACAAGAAAATCGCCCACTGGCCATAATCGCCGGGAAAGAATATGGTTCAGGTTCTAGCCGAGATTGGGCAGCTAAAGGCACGAATTTATTAGGTGTGAGAGTTGTCATTACTGAATCATACGAGCGTATCCACCGTTCTAATTTGATTGGCATGGGGGTTATACCTTTAGAATTTAAAGATGGGGTATCTCGTAAAACTCTCGGGTTAAAAGGTGATGAACGCATTGATGTCACAGGGCTTCAGTCAATTACCCCAGGGCAGGATATCACGGTGAAAATCACTTATGGTAATGGGGATATAAAAGAAGTTATAACTCGCTGTCGTATTGATACCGCAACGGAGATGGATTATTACCGTCACGGTGGTATTTTGCATTATGTGATAAGGCAGATGCTACATTAATCATTATTAATCATTAAATTATGACACTTCAACGCCTGTAAGATTGTATCCTACGGGCGTTTTTATTTTTTAATATTTAATCTTATTTATCAATCTTGTTTTTTCTCAATATTTTTGATGGCAATCTACGTTATGGTGTTAAATAGACGGTAAATTAAAGGAGAAAATAGTCGCAACTAGGCTAAATGAAAATAGGGTGAAGTTCGCCATAAATAAGTTTCTTTGTGCAAAATAATTGAATGTAATAGCTTTAGCATGGGGCACCATGTGACTGAGCTTATCGAAAACACTATTAAGGAAATGAGTATGGCAGATATCAATGAAACCGATTTCTATAAAGGGGCATTGTGGGCAGCAGATATCTTATTAACCACATCCCATTTTGATGGTGCGAACGAAGAGGTTCGTGACATTTTGGAGCACATACCTAACTTATATTCTATTGTGATGAGAACACCTGAAACGGAAGTCCATGATTTGCGTTTATATGCAGACAAAGAATTTCCACTCGGCTTAAATGCAGATTATACCGCCATTACCATTGCGCCATTACAAGACTACTTTGATATTCTGCCGATGCCCGATCAAAACCCTGAAAGTATTACGGTTGAAGTTGATTACTGGGGAGTGGTCGCAACAACATCTGCGGGTAAACAAGATTTATTGATTGCTGGTTTGGCAACGGCAGAGCAAGCACAGCATTATGCGCAAACACTAACTCAACAACTTGAATTGCAAAGAGCAAAATAGCCATTTGGTTGTTAATTGGTCGATTTAAGTATTATTATTCAACAAAAATGACAAAAACCTGCATTACTGTAATTATATACAGTGGTGCAGGTTTCTTTAACTGAAAGAGATTATAGCGCGTTGGCTTCGGCTAATTGTAAAGCGAAATAAGTGAAAATAAGATCAGCCCCTGCGCGTTTGATTGACCCCAGTGTTTCAAGAGCCACACGAGTTTCATCAATTGCACCCGCTTGAGCAGCAAATTTAATTTGTGCATATTCGCCACTGACTTGATAAGCACCGATAGGTAATTGGGTATGCTCACGTAAATCACGAATAATATCCAAATAAGCCCCAGCAGGTTTAATCATTAGCGCGTCAGCACCTTCACGTTCATCAATTAGTGATTCATGTAGTGCTTCACGGCGGTTCATTGGGTTCATCTGATACGTTTTTCTATCCCCTTTAAGGCATGAACCCGCTGCATCTCGGAATGGGCCATACAGTGCTGAAGCAAATTTTGTGGAGTAAGACATAATGGCGGTGTCTGTAAAACCAGCTTCATCAAGTGCATGACGAATTGCGGCAACTTGGCCATCCATTGCCGCAGAAGGGGCAATAAAATCAGCACCTGCACGTGCAGCGGCAACCGCTTGTAAACCTAGATTATGGATGGTTGCATCGTTATCAACGATATGGCCGTGCATGACACCACAGTGACCATGGGAAGTGTATTCACAAAAACAGGTGTCAGACATCACTATCATTTCAGGGACGGTTTCTTTACAGATACGTGACATACGTGCCACTAAACCATTTTCTTGCCATGCATCACTACCATTATCATCAAGATGATGGGAAACCCCAAAGGTCATCACTGATTTTATTCCTGCATTTGCGATACGCTCAATTTCATAAGCAAGGCGTTTTTCAGGAATACGCATAACACCCGGCATGCTGTTGATTGGCATATAATCGTCGAGTTCTTCTTCAACAAAAATTGGCAAGCAAAGGTCATTAATAGAAAGGTGAGTTTCTTGGAATAAAGTGCGGAGTTTTTCAGTTTTACGCAATCTTCTCATGCGTTGAATGGAATGCAGGTTGTTCACAGTATCTCCTGGTAGTATACGGAATAAACCTCAAAAACTCAGTTTATTCGTCAGGGTAATCAGATGGCTAACAGTATAAACCTTATGGAAAGAAAGTGAATATAGCCGTGGATAAATGGCACACTTTGAATGGTGATAATGAAATAGGAAAAATAAAGGGAAGAGCAGAACACTCTTCCTTTGCTGAGGTCATTGGTGCTTAAATAGCATATGGCCCATTTTTTCTGCTTTAACGTCAAGATAATGTTCATTACTTGGGTTGCGGCCAACGATCAACGGAACACGTTCTACCACGTTAATTCCAGCTTCACGCATAATATCGATTTTTCTCGGGTTATTCGTCAATAAGCGGACTTCATTTATCCCCAATAACTTATACATATCAGAGCATAAGGTAAAATCACGTTCATCCGCTTTAAAGCCTAACTTAATGTTAGCTTCAACCGTATCTAAGCCTTGATCTTGCAATGCATAAGCTCGGATTTTATTCAGCAAGCCAATATTTCGGCCTTCTTGACGATGGTAAAGTAATACCCCTCGGCCTTCTTTACTAATCTGAGAGAGTGCGGCTTCTAATTGAAAACCACAATCGCAACGTAGACTAAATAACGCATCTCCTGTTAAACATTCGGAGTGGATCCGGCTGAGTACCGGTTCACTTCCTGAGATATCGCCAAAAATTAACGCTACATGATCACGACCGGTTGCGATTTCTTCAAAACCCACCATCAAAAATTCACCAAAAGGTGTAGGGAGCTTAGCTTCGGCAACGCGTTTTAGCTGCATATTTTCTTTCATTAGTTAAAGTAACTCTTGCTTAATTAATAACGTTTATCGATATAAAGTAGCTTAACTATAATACATCGATGCTATATGACGTTTAGCATATAGAGGTTGGTATTCTTTGCACACGACCAACGCTGTATTACTATAACAGAGTTAATAATAGGTGAATGGAATATTTGTATATTTAATAGAACTTTATTTGGAACACGTTGAATGAAAAAAACTGTTTTGGTCGTTTGTACTTTTGCATTGTTATTAATTATGCCTCCCATGGTGATGATAGTTACAGGGTGGCATTGGTCACCAGAAACCCAGTTTAACTCAATGAAATGGATACTCTGGCTGACAGACACTGCGGGAGCACCTTATAGTATTTTAACGTCTCTGTTATTTCTTGGCGCAGTTGCATTTATTTTTCGTTCAGAAAAAAAACAGCGACTGAAAATATTGCTTGTTCTTGTTGGTATTGTATTACTGCAGCAAGGTTTGAAGACGGCATTAAAAAGTACGTTTAAAGAGCCTCGCCCTTATGTGGAATGGCTGGCAACCGAATATCAAATTCCTTCATCAGACTTTTATGCGTTAAAACGAAGTGAACGAGCAAAATTAATTAAAGACACCGTCAAACAAGATGAATATATAGCGAAATGGCAGCGTAAACACTGGCAAGCAGAAACCGGATACTCTTTTCCTTCTGGTCATATGTTATTTGCGGCTGGCTGGGCATTGTTTTTAATTGCGCTTTTTTGGCAACAACGTTTATACGTTTTATCGATAGGGCTCGCTATTTGGGCTGAGGGTATTGCATTTAGTCGTATGTTGTTGGGCATGCATTGGCCTATTGATATAATTACTTCAGTGATCATCAGTGCGTGTTTTGCCTTATTTGGTTATTATATTTTGCGAGCATGGGGAATACTGAGTAAAACCGATTAATCTTTCATCAAGTTAACCATTATTAGGGGAGATCTGACTTAAATCTCTCATTGTATAAAATAAATTGCTTTGTCTGAATGCGTTGGAAATGCTACCTTAACAGGTAGATATTATTGGATGAATAGAACTGATAACGGGAATAAATGTGAAATATTTTCTGATTTTATTACTAGCGGTCGCTTTTTTTATTATTTCGATTACGCTAGGTTCAAGCAATGATCAGGTTATTACATTTAACTACCTGATTGCAAAAGGGGATTTTTCATTATCGACCCTTCTTGCATCACTTTTTGGTGTCGGTTTTGTGCTAGGTTGGCTAGTTTGTGCTGTGTTTTATTTACGAGTCATTGTTAGCCTGAAAAACGCACGTCGTAAAATTAGACGTTTAGAATCACAATTAGGTGCTGGAGAAAGTCATATTTCCGATTCAACCTCATTAGTGACGACTCAGAACAAGGAATAATCCTGTATGTTCGAGTTGCTGTTTCTGCTGCTACCAGTTGCTGCTGCTTACGGTTGGTACATGGGGCGCAGAAGTGCTCAACAAGATAAGCAACAACATGCGAATCGCTTGTCACGTGATTATGTGACAGGCGTTAACTTCCTATTGTCTAATCAACAAGATAAAGCTGTCGATTTATTCCTCGATATGCTGAAAAATGAAGATAGCTCTGCTTTTGAAGCGCACCTCACGTTGGGAAATTTATTCCGTTCTCGTGGTGAAGTTGAACGCGCCATTCGTATTCACCAGTCGCTGGTGGAAAGCGCCGCTTTATCATTTGAACAACGCTTATTAGCAACTCAACAACTCGGTCGAGATTACATGGCTGCTGGGGTTTATGACCGAGCAGAAAACATGTTTCAACAATTGACGGATGAAGTCGATTTCAAACAAAGTGCCTTACAATCCCTGTTAAATATTTATCAATTAACCAGTGATTGGACAAAAGCTATTGAAACGGCAGGTAAACTGGTTAAATTAGGGCACACAGAACTACGTGAGCAAATTGCACATTTTTATTGTGAATTAGCCACTCAACAACTTGCTAGTGATGATCTCGAAGATGCACTGATCTTTTTAAATAAGGCAGAGCAAGCCGACAACCACTGCGCTCGGGTCTCAATTATGAAAGGGCGCTTGTTCATCGAACAAGGTAATTACGACAAAGCAATTCATGTCCTAAAACAAGTCTATGAGCAAGATAGAGAGCTCGTCGCTGAAACGCTACCTTTGCTGTTTGATTGCTATCAACATACTGGCCAAGCCGATGAGTGGGAAGATTACCTACGTCAGTGTGTTGCGGGTAACTCAGGGGCTATTGCAGAGCTTTATTTAGCGGATATTATTGTTGAAAAGCAAAATCACGAAGCCGCTGCAAATTATATTAATGACCAAATTCAACGTCATCCTACCATGCGTTTATTTTATCGTTTAATGGATTACCATCTTGAAGAAGCTGAAGATGGAAGGGCAAAAGAAAGTTTGATTTTGCTACGAAAAATGGTAGGGGAGCAAATTCGTACCAAACCCGATTATCGTTGCCATAAATGTGGGTTTACATCACGTGCATTATATTGGCATTGCCCATCTTGTCGCTCGTGGGACACGATTAAACCTATTCGTGGGCTAGATGGGCAGTGACAGCGTCACTTTTTAAATAATAACGACTCTTTAAAGGCTAAGAAATGATTTCCTCAACTGAGAACCACACACATTCACCAATTATTGTGGCACTTGACTATGAAAATGCTAATGAGGCTTTGGCTTTTGTGGATCGCATTGACCCACGTGATTGTCGCTTAAAAGTAGGCAAAGAAATGTTTACTTTTAATGGTCCTCAATTTGTTAAGTCACTCCATGATCGTGGTTTTGATGTTTTCTTAGATTTGAAGTTTCATGATATTCCAAATACTGTTGCCCGAGCGGTTGCAGCTGCGGCTGAAATGGGGGTATGGATGGTTAATGTTCATGCAAGTGGTGGTGCTCGTATGATGGAGGCGGCACGCCAATCTCTTGAGCCTTATGGTAAAGAGGCGCCATTACTCACAGCAGTAACCGTATTAACGAGTATGGATGAATCTGACCTCATTGGTGTTGGGATTAACCTGTCACCAGCTGCTCATGCAGAGCGTTTGGCCTTATTAACCAAACAATGCGGGCTAGATGGTGTTGTTTGCTCTGCTCATGAAGCCCAACGTTTAAAACAAATTTGTAGTGTCGATTTCAAATTAGTTACCCCAGGTATTCGCCCAACGGGAAGTGATGTTGGGGACCAACGCCGCATTATGACACCACAAGATGCAGTGAAGGCGGGTGTGGATTATATGGTGATTGGTCGTCCGATTACGCGTAGTGAAAACCCAACTGCCACATTACAACAAATCAATCAGTCTATTGAGGGTTTGCTATGAGTGATTCAAATAGTCGTCTTGTTTACAGTACAGAAACAGGGCGTATTGCTGAAGATAAACCCAAAATTGAAAGGCCTAAAGGTGATGGTATTGTGCGGATCCGCCGTGAGACATCAGGTCGTAAAGGAAAAGGGGTTTGTGTTGTAACTGGACTTGACCTTGAAGACAGCGAATTAGCTAAATTAGCGGCTGATCTTAAAAAGAAGTGTGGCTGTGGCGGAGCTGTCAAAGACGGTAACGTTGAAATTCAAGGCGATAAACGTGATGTTATCAAACAGTACCTTGAGGCGAAAGGTTTTCAAGTTAAGTTAGCTGGTGGCTGATAGGTTCGAAAATTTTACTGTTTGTCATGAGTGGCTACTTAGAAAGCCACTCATTTATAACGAAGAAGTGGTCAAATTGCTGCTAACTCAGCAAATAAAGCTGGGTTACGTTTAATGGCGATGAGTATTTTAGCTGCTAGCCCTGTTGGGTTTCGTCGTTTAAGTTCCCAACTTTTAATTGTATCTAGGCTAGTTCCTAGTGCATGAGCTAATTCGCTTTGGGAAACATTCAGTTGTTCTCGAATAGCTTTGACATCAGTAATTTCGTAACGAGTAACATTAGCGGCTTTTTGATGGCCTTGTTTTATTTCAACAGCTTCTTCTAAAGAGGCTTTTAATTCGTTGAATATACTCATTTTATACCTCATTTTTTAGTAATTTCGTTAGTTTCTTTAATTCTGCTTTTTCTAAGTCATTTAGCGTATCTTTGACATTTTTTGGATAAGCCATTATAAAATAAATAATTTCTGCTGTAGCTAGGAAATAAATAACTCGTACACTTGCACTTTTTCCTTTATTACCAGTTGCCATCCTAATTTTACGAAGCCCACCCGTTCCTTGGATGATATCGCCTTTATCTGGCCATGCGATAAGTTCATTTTGTAATATCCTAAGTTCTTCTTGTGTGGCGATAGATTGGATTTGTTTGGTAAAAAAGCTGGTTTCAATAAATTCAATTGCGTGACTCACAGGGTTCCCTCCCTTTGTATTAATTGCAAGTGTACTTTGTACACTTTTTGCCGTCAATAGTTTAATAGATTATCGGATATAAAAAATAAAATAGCGTTCATACTGAACGCTATTTTAGATTAAGGAGAGCGACTAAAGGATATTATGAGATTTATTTGCCTACTTGGTGTCCAATAATTCCGCCAATAGCCGCACCACCTACGGTTCCTATGGAACTTCCGCCTGTCAATACAGCGCCACCAACAGCTCCTACACCGGCACCAATCGCTGTGTTTTTATCGCGTTTAGACATATTTGAACAGGCACTGACGCTGATAGCGACAGTAGCTATCACTATGAATGATAAAATACGTTTGCTTACTGTGTTCATTTTAATGACCCTTAATACAGATTTAACAGTTAACAAAATATCATGATAGGTAAATTTACGAATAAGAATAATCAGGAAAAAATATGGAAAAGTGTTTGCAGTTTAACGTTTAATGCGAATTTTAGGTTGTAAAAAAGTAGATAGAAAAATAAAAGACCATAGGTTTCAAACTATGGTCTTTAAAGAGTAGCAGAAAAGCTGTTATTTGGCTGGTCTAGCGACGATATTACGTGTTTCCATACGAACTTCATTAATGGTGACATTGATAATATCGTTAAGTTGGTAAGCTATTTCACCTTTAACAAGTACATTACCTGTTTCTTGGCTACATTGGATCTCATCACGAACACTATGAATAAAAGGCGCAGGAACAAAAGCTACAGCACCATTATCTACCAAACGGACTCTTACGCCACCGCGAGTGATATCAATAATTTCAGCTGGGAATTTGGTATCCGTACCTTCAAAAGGTTTTAAGTAACGAGAATAGAGCCAATCACCCACATCACGTTCAGCCATGCGGTTTGCACGACGACGTTCGGCTAACTTGATTGATAATTCTTCGGATGGCTTATTCGTTGAAGGTTTACCAGCAATAATAGATTTGATTAAACGGTGGTTGACGATATCGGTATATTTACGAATTGGTGAAGTCCAAGTCGCATAAGCTTCAAACCCTAAACCGAAATGCGGGCCGGGCTCAGCTTTGACTTCTGCGAAAGTTTGGTAACGGCGAATGCGGCTATCGAGGAATTGGGTCGGCTGTGCATCTAGTTGACGGCGTAGTTGGCGGAAGCCTTCTAGTGATAATAATGATTCAGCCGTTGTTTCAATGCCATTATCTTTAAGCGTTTGCACGACTTGGTCAATTTGTAGGGGTTCAAAGCCCATATGCACATTAAATACGCCAAATCCTAATTTTTCTTTCAGTACTGCGGCAGCACAGAGGTTAGAGGTGATCATGGCTTCTTCAACAATGCGATTAGAGCTGCGGCGACGTTCAGTCACGATATCAACCACAATTCCTTTGTCATCTAATACAAAGCGGTAATCAGGGCGATCTTTGAACACGAGTGCATTGTTTTCGCGCCATAGTAAACGCCTATCTGCCATTTCTTTAAGCAGCAAAATTTGTTGTTTGTCAGTGTCATTTTCTGGCTGCCAACTGCCTGTATTTTCAAGCCAATCAGAGACTTCGTCATAAACTAATTTAGATTTTGATTCGACCCAAGCGCTGAAAAACTCAATATTATCGTCAATGCGACCATCTTGTTTGATGAGTGCAATGCAGACTAAAGCTGGGCGACGTTCATTTGGGCGCAAAGAGCACAGGTCGTCAGATAATTTGCGCGGTAGCATTGGAATATTAAAACCCGGTAAATAGTTGGTGTAGCCACGGGCTAAAGCCAGTTTATCGAGTTCGCTACCTTCTGGTATATAGCTTGTTGGGTCAGCAATAGCGATATACAGTTTTAAGTCACCATTATCGGTTTTTTCAACATAGAGTGCGTCATCTATATCTTCAGTACTTGCATTGTCTATGGTCGTAAAGTGCAAGTGAGTTAAATCAACTCGTTCAATACCTTGGTCATCACGTTCGCTATCAACCATTTGCGGTTCATTACGATCTAATTGGTGACGGCGTAACGTTACCCACCATGGTGCAAAATGATCATCTCCGTCAGTGATAAACTCAGTAATTTCAGCGTAGAAGGTTTTATCGCCTTTTAATGGATGGCGTCGCATTTGTGCAACAACCCAATCATCTTGCTTAAACTCATGAGTAATGCCATTGATAGGACGGCAAGAAATCATATCCTTCAGTAATGGGTGATCGGGAATGACAAATAAACGGTTATCATTTTCTTTCTTTTGTATTTTCCCAACAAACCTATCTAAAAAAGGTTCTACCAGTTCTTCTGGTTCTGCAAATTCACGGTCTTTATCGGTATGAACCGCAGCAATAACACGATCACCATGCATGACCTTTTTCATTTGAGGAGGCGGAATGAAATAGCTTTTTTGGCCATCAACTTCGAGGAAGCCAAAGCCTTTTTCTGTACTTTTTACCAGCCCTTCGACGCGTGGGGTTTGGGCATGTAGTTTTTGTTTAAGCTGTGCGAGCAGTGGGTTGTCTTGGAACATACTTACCGTTTAATTAATATTGGGTTTGGCTCTATTGTTACGTAAGACAAAGTCTTAGAGCAAGGAAAAAATGCGTTACCGGCTAGATTCATGATTAAAAGTATCGTTTATCTATAACCTATTCAAAATAGTATCTTGGTCAATCTTCTGGATATATTTTATCTTTAAATTCGCATAAATCTTCGATAATACAAGAGCCACAGCGGGGTTTGCGGGCAATACAAGTATAACGTCCATGCAAAATAAACCAATGGTGACAATCTACTTTAAACTCTGCAGGTACAACTTTAAGGAGTTTGTCTTCAACTTCAACGACATTCTTACCAGGAGCAAAGTTAGTACGATTGCAGACACGGAAAATATGCGTGTCAACGGCGATAGTCGGCCAGCCAAATGCGGTATTAAGAACCACATTTGCCGTTTTGCGGCCAACACCCGGTAAAGCTTCTAAAGCCTCTCGGTTTTCAGGGACTTGGCTGTTGTGCTTTTCGATTAAAATTTGACAGGTTTTATAGACGCTTTCAGCTTTGGTATTAAATAAGCCAATGGTTTTAATGTACTCTTTTATTCCATCCACACCGAGTGCCATAATAGCTTCAGGCGTATTAGCTACAGGATATAGCTTTGCTGTCGCTTTATTGACACTCACGTCAGTAGCTTGAGCTGATAATAAAACGGCGATTAATAGCTCAAAAGGGGAGTTAAATTCTAACTCCGTTGTAGGGTGTGGGTTGTTATCCCGTAGACGAGTTAGAATTTCAATGCGTTTTGATTTATTCATTGCTCACAAAATATCGTTGTTAAGAAATATGGCTGCCGCAACCTTGCTGTTTTTCATATTCACGTTCTGGTTGAATACCAGATTGTCGTGCGGCTCTTTTTTTCATTTTTTCATCAATTAAGTATTTCGCAGCTAATAGTAGTGCTAGGCCAATGAAGGCACCAGGCGGTAGCATAGCGAGTAAAAATGGGGAATCAAGGTGTAACACTTCAATACGAAGGGAGGTAGCCCAAGAACCGAGTAACAAGTCAGCGCCATCAAATAAGGTCCCATTCCCTAAAACTTCACGAATTGCTCCTAGAACAAGCAAGGTCGCGGTTGCACCTAAGCCCATAGCAAACCCATCAAGGGCAGATAGCCCAACAGGATTACGAGATGCATAGGCTTCTGCGCGTCCAATCACAATGCAGTTGGTAACGATTAACGGAATAAAAATCCCAAGTGACTCATACAAACCAAAAGCATATGCGTTGATTAACATTTGTACCGCGCTAACAACAGAAGCAATAATCATCACATAAATAGGGATGCGAATTTCTGATGGCACCCAACGACGTAAAGCAGAAACGGCAACATTAGTACAAACTAAGACTAATGTGGTCGCTAAGCCTAGTCCTAATGCATTGGTTGCTGTTGATGACACAGCGAGCAGCGGACAAAGCCCTAATAATTGAACTAATGCAGAGTTGTTTTTCCACAAACCTTGCACTAATAAGTCTTTAGATGAATCGCTCATTATTCGTCCCCACAGCGTGGATAATTCGATAATTGTTGTGGAATTTGTTGCATAAATACCGCAGTACGTTTAGTGGCATTGACGACTGCTCTGGGTGTAATTGTTGCCCCAGTAAACTGATCAAATTCACCTCCATCTTTTTTAACTGCCCATTTAGGGTCATTATCAGAGGTTATTTTTTTACCACTAAAATAAGTAATCCAATCAGATATTCGTGTCTCAATTTTGTCACCAAGCCCAGGTGTTTCATGATGTTCTGTAACACGAGTTCCCAGTACTGTACCGTGAAAATCTGTACCGACTAATAAATGTATAGCGCCTGAGTAGCCGTCTAATGCGGTTGTTTCCAAGGCAGCAGCAACAGGTTCGCCATTTTTACGGGCTAGATACAAGCGCCTAGGTTGTTTATTACCCAGTATGGCCTCATTAGTGACTAAATAACACTCTTTTGCGAGGTCGTTATCGTATAAATCACTTGGTATTACTTGGTCGAGTAGTTTTTTCTGAACAATAGCAGCTTGCTCAGCAATAGTCTCTTTCGTTAACGTGTACACCGCAGCGCTAAGCGCAGTGGTTCCTGCTGCAAAGATGGCTAACGTTACCCCATGGCGTCTCATCGTGTTCAACATACGGTTATCCTTACTTATGTCCATGACCGTACGCACGAGGCTGCGTATAGTAATCAATTAATGGAACAGTAATATTGGCGAGTAACACGGCAAAAGCAACAGCGTCAGGGTAACCACCGTATACACGGATCACCCAAACAAGAAAACCGATAATCACACCAAAAATAATCCGTCCCTTAGGCGTTGTCGATGCGGTTACAGGGTCAGTGGCAATAAAAAATGCCCCTAGCATAGTGGCACCAGACAATAAATGAACCCATGGCGACGCATGTTGGCTATCATCAATTAAATAACTAACAATAGATAAAACTGCCAATGTACCTAAGAACGAAACCGGAATATGCCAGCTAATAATACGGCGCTGTAATAAGAACAAACCACCCACTAAATAGCCAATATTCACCCATTGCCAACCAATTCCCGCTAAGGAACCTTGTAAAATAGGTTGTTGTAATACTTCAGAAATAGAATGAGTCAGTAGGCCCGTTTTAAAGCTATCAAGCGGGGTCGCTTGGCTCATGCCATCAATGCCTGTACGTAGTTGCTCGAGGGTAATACCTGTTGGAGTATGGCCACTGAGAATAATGGATAGGCTATCAAGTGCAGAAATCGACATATTTTGTAATTCATGCGGAGGTAGCCAGTTTGTCATGTGAACAGGGAATGATATTAGCAAAACGACATAACCCACCATCGCAGGGTTAAAAGGGTTTTGCCCCAATCCACCATAACATTGCTTAGCAATCGTAATAGCAAAAAATGTCCCTAATACGATCATCCACCAAGGTGAGAGCGGAGGTAGGCTGATAGCTAATAATAATGCGGTCACAATGGCGGAATTATCTTTTAGTACAGGAACCACAGGTTGTTGGCGTAAACGAATAGAAACTGCTTCTGTGATAACCGCTGTTAGCACCGCTAAAATAATTTGGTATAAGGTGCCAACGCCAAAGAAATAAACTTGAGCAGCAATACCCGGTATTGCTGCTAAAAGTACCCAAAGCATCACTAAACTGGTGCTTTGATTGTTATGAGTAAATGGTGCGCTAGCAATTTTTAAACGGCGATTTTTCGCATCAATTGGCCTAAATTTCATCTCGTTATCACTTACTCTGTAGTCGTTTGTTCATGTTGTTTTTGTGCTTGCTTTGCTTTTACTCGCGCGATCGCAGCGGCAACGGCAACTTTTCGAGGGTCGGTTTCCTCTTCAATGGGTTGTTCAGCGGCGGGTGTAAGCTCTTCTTGTGCGAGTTGTTCTGCTTGAGCTGCTTTTTTGGCTTTCGCTCGTGCAATGGCGGCC
>NZ_JAMPOL010000003.1:0-198976 GCF_028480325.1 Providencia sp. PROV182
GCCACAGCGGTTTTGCGAGGATCATCCGTGGCCTCTATATCAGTAGGTTCTACTGGTGTATTGGCCAGTTTTTCCGCCTGTTTAGCACGTGCTCGTGCTTTACGGGCTTCGCGAGCAGCAATCACAGCACTATTGTCTGGTAATTCACCGGAAACAATCTTAATTGGTTCGGTTGTCGCACTTTGTTTGGCTTTAACCCGGGCTAAAGCTGCATTAACGGCATCTTTATCAGCGCTATCTACCTGTACAGCAGCTTTTTTATGACGTTCTTCCCTCGCTTGCTTATCACGTTCCATACGCAACTGTTTTGCTTCAAAACGCAATTTTGCTTCAGCAGCACGGCGCTCTTCTTGAGCTATTTCACGAATTTCTGCTTTTTCTTGACGATAATATTGCACTAGCGGAATATTACTTGGGCACACATAAGCACATGCACCACACTCTATGCAGTCAAATAAATTATGTTTTTGCGCTTTTTCGTGTTCATCTCCTTTACTGAACCAGTAAAGTTGCTGAGGAAGTAACCCGGCTGGGCAGGCATCGACACACAACCCACAACGAATACACGCTTCTTCTAGTGCTTTAGGTCCCATTTCTTCCATTGTGGGAACCAGTAAACAGTTGCAAATCTTAACCACAGGAACATTTAAGTCGGGTAGGGTAAAGCCCATTAAAGGCCCCCCCATAATCACCATTTGTTCTGGTCCAGGGTTAAAACCTGATTGCTGTAATAGATGTTTAACGGGGGTGCCTAAACGCGCCCAAAAATTACCCGGTTTACTGATGGCTTCACCAGTAACGGTTACCACACGCTCAATCAATGGCTGACCATCGATAACCGCACGCTTAATGGCGACGACAGTACCCACGTTTTGCATTAACACACCAATTTGTGACGAACGCGCACCGGATGGCACTTCTTTTCCCGTCAAAATTTTAGTCAGCTGTTTGGCACCACCTGATGGGTATTTTGTTGGTATAACTCGGATGAATATTTGTTTGTCTTGCGAGGTGACAGCATCTTTTAGAGCTTGGATAGCCTCGGGTTTATTGTCTTCAATACCAATTAATACTTGGTCTGGGGTTAATAAATGCTGTAAAACACGACAGCCTTCAATAACTTCCTGTGCATGTTCTTGCATTAACCTATCATCAGCTGTGATATAAGGCTCACATTCAGCTGCATTAATGATTAATGTTTTAATCGCATCTTGACCACCGGCCAATTTTGATGCGGTTGGGAAACCTGCACCACCGAGGCCGGCTATCCCAGCTTGTTCAATTTTTTGCAGTAATTCAGCACGGGTTAGTTGAATGTAATTAGGCTCTGGGGACAAAGTACACCATGTATCATGGCCATCGGCTGCAATACGCACACACAATTCTTTTAAGCCTGAAGGGTGTGCCGTTACCATAGGTTCAATTGCAGTGATCACTCCTGAAGTTGATGCATGAACAGGTACAGTACGCCCAAGCCCTTTAGTCAATGGCTGGCCTTTTAATACTGAGTCACCAACCTGAACAATTAGCTCTCCCTCAGGGCCCAAATGTTGTTGTAATGGGATAATCAGCTCATTGGGCACTGATGCAATACGCATCGGTGTTTGGCTAGATTGTAGCTTCATTTCAGGCGGATGGATCCCACCTTTAAAATCCCAAATATTATCTTTTTTCAACCAATTAAAGAGCTTAAGCATGAGTTTCACCTCTTGCTTTAGTGACAAGCTGTTCATGGGGTTCAACACTAATATTTTTTACTGGGATAGTGTTTAAATCCCATTTCCAATTGGCTGTAGTCGTTTTCACAGGAACAAGTTCAATACAATCTGTAGGACAAGGGGCGACGCATAAGTCGCAGCCTGTGCACAAGTCTTCAATCACAGTATGCATGGCGCGGGTTGCACCAACAATGGCATCAACAGGGCAAGCTTGAATGCATTTAGTACAACCAATGCAGTTTTCTTCGTCGATAATAGCCACTTTACGAACGGGGTTTTGCGCGGCTTCATCGCCATCAATCGGCTGAGGGTCGACATTAAGCAACTCAGCGATTTTTAGCATGACTTGCTCGCCACCAGGGGCGCATTTGTTGATCATTTCCCCATTATTTGCAACCGCTTCGGCGTAAGGGCGGCAGCCAGGATAACTGCATTGACCGCACTGGCTTTGAGGCAATATTGCTTCAACTTGTTCGACAATAGGGTCTGCTTCAACTTTAAAGCGTAATGAGGCGTAACCTAACATCAGCCCAAATATCAGGCCAAAAACGGCTAATATACCGATAGCAATCCATACAGACATCATTAGAATTTCACCAAACCACTAAAGCCCATAAACGCGAGAGACATTAAGCCAGCTGTAATTAACCCAATTGATGATCCTTTAAATGGAGCAGGAACATTGGCAACAGCTAAACGTTCGCGAATAGCGGCAAATAAAACCATTACTAATGAGAAACCCACAGCAGCGCCAAAACCGTACACGGCAGACTGCATAAAAGTATGAGACATATTAATATTTAATAAGGCAACACCAAGAACCGCACAGTTGGTGGTAATTAAAGGCAGAAAAATACCGAGTAAACGGTAAAGCGTTGGGCTCGTTTTCCTGACCACCATTTCAGTAAACTGTACAACAACAGCAATCGCTAAAATAAAGCTTAGCGTCCGCAGATAGACAAGATCGAGAGGAATAAGGACAAGTGTGTCAATCAACCAAGAACTGATTGACGCTAATGTCATAACAAACGTCGTTGCTAAGCCCATTCCAATGGCCGGTTCGAGTTTTTTTGAGACGCCCATAAAAGGGCATAAGCCAAGGAATTTAACGAGAACGAAGTTGTTAACCAGCACTGTTCCAACAAAGAGTAATAAATAATCAGTCATGCTATTGCCTGAAATGAAAAAAGAACAAAAACTGGCCGAAGCCAGTTAAACTATCATTATGATATCAAGCAATTTATGTGATGCTTATCGATCTTGTGTGAAAGTCATTTTCACACGTTGAGAGCGTTTTAGATAAGGGACAAAGAAACCCGCGCCAATTAAAGGCCATGCTAAGACCTGCAAAGCGGTTTCATCGTCAATAGGTGAAAATGCGAAGGTTTTTATACCTAATAATAACAAAATGAGTAGCCAAATAATAAAACGGCGGGGGAAATGCTTTGAGCGGGAAAACATCAGTTGCAGTACATGAATACTGAAAATAGTCATCCCAACAGCGATGGCAAATGACAGATACCAAGCGGCAGGAATAAAACTTGTCCAATGATCAACAGTCGTGACAATCTCATAAAATTTAATGCAATACATAACAGTCATACTGCAAACAGCTAAAAAGGTTAATAACAAATAGATCGCTGGAACTAATAGCCAGCCAGTGATGCGGTTAGCGTCATAAACTGAAGTCATAATTAATCAAACCCATTTTGGCAAATTCGCTGGACAATCTACAATCCTATCATAGATTTATTTGCCATTTCATTCCTTCTGATGGTACTTTTTATCTCTACCTGAGTTTATCGTTGTATGAGGTCTAAATGTCTAAACCAATTAAAGTCGCGATCATCGGATATGGCTATGCCAGTAAAACATTTCATGCTCCCTTCCTTGGTATTTTAGAAGGGTATGATTTAACAACGATTTCTAGCAGTGACCCGAGTAAGGTTAAGGCAGATTGGCCAAATATTCATGTTGCCGCCTCTCCGGAAGCTGTTTTTGCTGATAAAGATATCGAACTAGTCGTTATTCCTACGCCTAATGATACTCACTTTCCTCTTGCTCAAGCGGCATTAGCAGCAGGGAAGCACGTCGTTGTCGATAAACCATTTACATTAGATGTCTCACAAGCAGAACAATTAAAACAACAAGCGGAGCAAGCAGGAAAATTATTGTCGGTTTATCATAACCGCCGATGGGATTCAGGTTTTTTAACAGTTAAAAAAATATTAGAAGAAGGTAAGCTAGGCGATATTAAATATTATGAATCACATTTTGATCGTTATCGTCCGCTAGTTAGGCAACGTTGGCGTGAAGCTGATATTCCTGGAGCAGGTATTTGGTACGACTTAGGGCCGCACTTGTTGGATCAAGTCCTGCAGTATTTTGGTAGGCCTTTAGGGATCAGCGTTGATCTTGCTATGATCCGCCCTAATGCACAGGCAGTGGATTACTTTCATGCCGTTTTGCAATATGCAGATAAGAAGGTTGTATTACATGCAACAACATTAGCTGCTGCACCAACACCGATATATGTTATTCATGGAATGAATGGTAGTTATGTTAAATATGGTTTAGATCCCCAAGAAGACTGTTTAAAAGCTGGCCAACGACCAGAAGGGGCTGATTGGGGAGTTGATACCAATATGGGGAGCGTGACGTTGTCACAAGGTGATGAGCTTATAACACAATCGTGGCCAAACCAACGCGGTAATTATGGTGGTTATTATCAAGGGATATATGATGCGATTCGCCATGGTAAACCAAACCCTGTCACACCGAGTGAAGCAATAGATATTATGAAGCTTATTGAAGCAGGTATACGTTCGGCAAAAGAAAAACGCACAATCGAAGCAATATTTTAACGTCATTAACGCACACTATAAGGCCAGTTAACATAACTGGCTTTTATTATGGATAATCGAATGAATTTGCTAGCTAAACTGAGAATCGACCCATTTTTACTTATCATGATTGGCGTTGTCATTCTAGCCAGCCTTTTTCCTTGTGAAGGCGATATAAAAACGGGGTTTCAATATTTAACTACTGCTGCAATTGCATTATTGTTCTTTATGCATGGGGCTAAGTTATCTCGTGAATCAATAATGGCAGGGATAGGGCATTGGCGTCTCCACCTCTTGGTTTTTGCGAGTACATTTATTGTATTTCCTATCGTAGGCTTAGGGCTTGCGGTGATTGTACCTAAATGGATGTCACCTACCGTATATATGGGCTTTTTATATCTGTGTGCTTTACCTGCGACCGTACAGTCAGCAATTGCTTTCACTTCGGTGGCCGGGGGAAATATTGCCGCGGCTATTTGTAGTGCATCAGCGTCAAGCATTCTTGGGGTTTTTCTTTCACCAATCTTAGTTGGTTTATTGATGGATGCTGATGGCAGCCAAGCCATGGATACGCTCAATGCAATAGGGTCTATTTTAATGCAATTGATGCTGCCATTTGTTGTGGGGCATTTGTCTCGACCATTGATTGCCAATTGGATAAACCGGAATAGAAAATTAGTTAATATGACTGACCGGTCTTCAATATTATTGGTTGTTTATGTGGCATTTAGTGAAGCGGTTGTCGAGGGGATTTGGCAGAAAATAGACGCATTATCACTCTTTATGATTGTGGTTGTCACTTGCGTTATTTTATTTATTATCATTGTATTCAATACATTGGCTGCACGGTTGCTAGGTTTTAGCAAAGAAGATGAGATTACTATCGTGTTTTGTGGCTCGAAAAAGAGCCTAGCTAACGGAGTCCCAATGGCGAACGTCTTGTTTCCTGCTGCGACAGTAGGGGTCATCTTATTGCCACTGATGATTTTCCATCAAATACAACTTATGGTCAGTGCTGTACTTGCACAGCGTTATGCTAAACGATTATCGACCAAATAAGCACAAATATTGAGGGGATTAGTAACAACCCCTCATGTTTTTTGCTGTTTATTTATAAGGGTACTTATTTAGTTACAACATACAATAGGGCTTTATAATTGATACATTAACAACAGTGTTTATACGTTAAGTATAAAAAAGCTAACTAGAGGGGGAAGTGATTGGTTAATGATGACGGTCTATTGGTGTGTAAAGAGATGTGAAATGTTTGAGAGAGTTATCAGGGTTATAATAAATACCCTGATAACATTTAAATTAACGGGTAGCGGCTTTATGTAAGAGCGCTTTTTTCTCACTTTCAGATAAAAATGCCATACTTAGGCCATTACGTTGCGCTTGTTCTATTTCTGCTGAAGTTAAACCTGCTTGCGGGGCTGCAACTTCATACTCATAGCGTAACTCAATACCTTGAACTGCTGGGTCATCTGTATTAATTGAAGCCAATACACCTTGTTGCAAAAAGGTTTTTAATGGGTGTTGAGCAAGGGATGGCACAGTGCTTGTTTGAATATTTGATGTTAAACAGCTTTCCATACCAATTTGATGTTTTACTAAATATTCAATTAAAGCAGGGTCTTCTATTGCCTTTACACCATGGCCAATTCGTTGTGCACCTAATACATTGATAGCATGCCAAATACTGTTCGCTCCAGCCGCTTCACCTGCATGAACAGTGATATTTAACCCTGTATCTCTAGCTTTGATAAAGTGTGACTCAAATAACTCTCCAGGGAAACCTAGTTCATCTCCAGCTAAATCTAAAGCACATAAGTGATGACGATGAGCTAATAGTCCTTGTAATTCAGTTGTACAGGCTTGTTGGCCAAAAGTACGGCTCAAAATTCCAATTAAATTAATTTTAATGTCGAATTGTTGGCATCCAGCACGCACGCCATCAATAATAGCTTCAACGACACCTTCTACAGGTAGCTGGTGTTTCATGGCCATATAGTATGGAGAGAAGCGTAGCTCTGCGTAATCGATACCAGCATTAAAAGCATCTTCGACATTTTCAAATGCCACACGGCGGCATGCTTCTAAATCTGCTAAAACAGCGACTCCCCAATCGAGTTTTGCTAAGAAACCGACTAAATCAGCTTCTTGTCCTATAATTTGGACGTGAGGGCGCAAAGCTTCAAGTTCTGTCGCTGGTAATTGAATGTGATGCTGTTCTGCTAAGGAAAGAATCGTTTCTGGGCGGATATTGCCATCAAGGTGGCGGTGTAAATCGGTTAAAGGTAAATGTGTTTTAATCACGGAATGATCCTTTATCTATTTTCTATCCTCATTTTGGCTTTTATTTTTCCAAATGCAATTCCAAATCACGAAAAATGTGAAACGTGATCAATAATTACATTTTAATTGTGATATATATCACACTTGAGTGGGGTGTCAAATAAAAAAGCCAGCTATATGGGTTCACTTCATATTAACTGGCTTTTGTGACTAAATTGTATCGATTAGATTAATTAGTTAGCTGGCGCTGCATCTTGTGGTGCTAATTCAGGCTCAACTTCCATTTCTGGTGCTGGTTCTGCATCTGGAGCAGGTACAGCTTCATATTCTAATGCATCTTCTGGGTTAGACATCACTTTCATCTTAGTGAGGAACTCAGCTAAGGTATATTTGTCATTATTGAATGTCAGGTCATTACCTGCAAATTTGATAGTCATAGTTAAATCATTTTCGCTATCAATCATCCAAGGTGATTTTTTCTGTTTAGCTTTTTCAGCACGTTCTTCATCTGTCATAAACATTTCTTCAAATGGAGAAGAGAACATATCTGAAGTCAGCATTTGCTGAACACCTTCAAATTCAGAAGTAACCATACCTTTCATTTCTTTCTTAGTTTCAGCATTAACTGGAACACCTTGATCTAAAATCATTGCTTGAGTCATTGATTCGATCATCATTGGCTTGTTCAGTTTTAAATTGAAATCAAAAGAAGTAATGAGTTGCTTGATAGCTTCATCAACTTTGTTAGACATTGCTAACGCAGTAATTTCATCTTGGTTCCATTTATTAAATGTGATGTTTAGGTCAACTGAACTTTGGCCAGCTTCATTTTTCCAGTAGAAGGGGCTAACAGTGAATACAGGCTTGCTTTTCATTAGCTCTGGCAATGTTGTAGACATCATTTCCATCGCTAAACGCTCTGTTGCTTCAGTTGGGTCACCATTAGCTAAGCCTTGAGCTAATGCTTCATTATATTGTTCAACGAATTTACCTAATGCTTTAGCATCTAATTTTTCAATAGCAACAGTCAGTTCGCCAGAACCTAAGTTTTGCTCTAACGCCTTTAAGTCAGAGATGCTATAAGAAATATTCCCTTTCACATCTTCGCCAGTAATAGAGGTGTCGCTTGAAATTTTGAAATCTTTAAAAGAAAATTTAGTTTCAGGAATGTTGAAATCTGTATCAGCAATAACAAATGACTGGGTTCCAGTGTAGAAGCCATATTGTGATTTTGTTACATTAGAGACTAATTTTAAGCCTTTTAATGTCATAGATTCAGAGTTATCTTTTTTACCAATAACTAAATTATCAGTGACTAAAGTTGCATCAACGGCAGCAAGATCAGAAGTTGTTGATACATCAAACTTAGAACCACTGAAAGATAATGAAACGTCATCTTTCTTATACTCGACAGGGATCAGCTCTAAATTGGTATCAATACTTTTGCTATAGCCAATGACAGCAGAACCATGAATAAATGGTTTACCTTGAGTCGCTTCGAATAATTCTTTTGTCGTCGCGTTGTTAGCTAATTCAATTTGCGTCGCTGCTAATTTTGGTAATAAATTAAACTTAGCGACTTGTGATAATGGGAATGGACCGTGGTCAATATTCGTTTTGAATACAATTGAGTCTTCTGGTGATACTGAATCCGCAGAGGTGATTACGATATCTGCTTTAGATGAAAAAACACCTTTTTCATAATTTTCTACTTTAAAATTCAAACCTGACTCAGGCACATTTACAGCAAAAAAATCGTTGGTTTTGAGAATTACTCTATCAAGTTCATCTTTTACTTTAGAACCTGTATACCATGAAGCTCCAGTCCACACTGCCCCCAGAGCAACAATAACACCAACCGCGACTAATGACTTTTTCATTATAAACATCCATCCTTTCAGCACGTTATTGCCGTACTTATAAATTTATAAAAGTTTTATATAATCGTCTTCATACAATGAAGACGGTTAAATACAGAATATGACACTATTTGTTAAATACCCGGGCTAGTTTGCCACTGCCATTAATGGTTATGCTTTTCTCATAAGCAGGCAAGAAAACAGATTCACCTGAATTAATGCATATTTCATCATTACTTGAATGTAAAACTAACTGGCCTTCAATACAGAACAAAATTGAGGCACTATTGTTAGATAGCGCAACTTCCGAGTGGGTTATAGAATATATATTAAATGCAAAATCTTCTACTGGAATATTATATTTCCAGATATTTCCAGATTTTTCGGGAATACTTAATAAATCCTTTGCAAACGTAGGCTTAAAGTCAATGTTAGCAATCAGCTCTGGGATATCTATGTGCTTATTTGTTAACCCAGCACGCAGTACATTATCTGAGTTTGCCATCACCTCTAACCCAACACCTTCTAGATATGCATGTGGCGTTCTGGCATATAAAAACATCGCTTCACCAGGTTCTAATTCAACGATGTTAAGAAGAAGAGGGGTAAATAGCCCATTATCTTCAGGATATAGGCTAACCATTTGCTTTATTGAGTTCCATGGCTCGCCTTGTCGGCTGTTTAAAGCGGCTTTCAATACGCCAAGTGCTAAATCTTTTTGTTCACCTGTTAAATTAAGAATTTGTGCAAATAAACGAGATAACTTTTCTTTTGTTGGGTCTTGAACAAATAATTGGATATCAGGATGTGCAGCTGAAACAAAATCCAGTAATTGCGCGATTTCATTCAGTGGGCGAAACGCGTTCATTGCCTTAAAAGGTGTTAACGCAAAGATTAATTCAGGCTTATGGTTGTCATCTTTATAATTGCGTATTGGGGAATCTAGTGGGATGCCAGCCGAATTTTCTTTAGCAAAACCAACTTCAGCATAAGTTTTGTTTGGATGTACTTGAACAGACAACGGTTGAGCAGCACATAACACTTTAAATAAATAAGGTAAACGATGATAAGTTTGTGCGACATGCTGACCTAAGTAGGCTTCAGGATCACTTTCAATTAAGGCGTTAAGTGGAATACTTTGATTTTTTTCCGCATCGAGAACTTCGGAGCTTGCTTTTGGATGAGCACCCATCCAAAGTTCAGCCATAGGTAAGCTATCAGGGTTTGAAATCCCATATAACTTAGTCAGGGCCGTTTTACTGCCCCAGTCATAGTTTTGGACTTTGTTTATCATTTTAAGCATAGCAAAATTCTCTTTTTCATAAAAATCAACTGATTTCCTTTTCACTACAATACAATAAGCTCGACCAAGTCTCATAAATGAAATTCAATTTGTGGCATTATACTGCTCGGTTATTTGCTTACCTGCAAGCAGATGATTCTAAAATCAATTATTCTGTGTATGTACCTAAGGAGATAGTAATGGCAGCCACTCGCATTGAAAAAGACTCAATGGGACCAATTGAAGTACCTGCTGACCAATTGTGGGGCGCGCAAACGCAGCGTTCTTTAGAACATTTCCGTATATCTGTAGAAAAAATGCCTGTTGCGTTAATTCACGCACTCGCTATCACTAAAAAAGCCGCTGCTAGTGTTAATATGGATCTTGGATTATTAGCTAAAGAGCGCGGCGATGCAATCATTGCTGCTGCTGACGAAGTTTTAGCTGGTAAACATCCAACGGAATTTCCTCTAGCTATTTGGCAAACCGGTTCTGGTACGCAAAGTAACATGAACATGAACGAGGTTTTAGCTAACCGTGGTAGCGAAATTCTCGGTGGTCAACGTGGTAATGATCGTCTTATTCACCCTAATGATGATGTGAATAAAAGTCAAAGTTCAAATGATGTTTTCCCAACGGCAATGCACGTTGCTGCGGTCGTCGCAATCCGCGAACATCTTCTCCCTGAACTGAAAATTTTGCATCAAACATTAGATGCAAAAGCGAAAGAATTTAAAGATATTGTAAAAATCGGTCGTACTCACTTGCAAGATGCAACCCCGTTGACGCTAGGCCAAGAAATTTCAGGTTGGGCTGCAATGTTAGCGCATAATGAAAAACACATTGAAAATTCTGTTCCTCATGTGTGTGAATTAGCGCTAGGTGGTACAGCAGTAGGGACTGGTTTAAATACGCATCCTGAATATGCGGTACGTGTTGCGAAAAAAATCGCAGAATTAACTGGCCAACCATTTGTTACGGCACCTAATAAATTTGAAGCATTAGCAACTTGCGATAGCCTTGTACATGCACATGGTGCTTTAAAGGGCTTAGCTGCCTCTTTAATGAAAATTGCCAATGATGTTAGGTGGTTAGCATCTGGTCCTCGCTGCGGTATTGGTGAAATATCTATCCCAGAAAATGAGCCTGGCAGTTCAATCATGCCAGGTAAAGTAAATCCTACACAGTGTGAAGCACTGACTATGTTATGTGCACAAGTTATGGGGAATGATGTTGCTGTTAACATTGGTGGGGCATCCGGTAATTTTGAGCTGAATGTATTCCGCCCAATGCTAATTGATAATTTCTTACAGTCTGTTCGCTTATTAGCTGATGGTATGCGTAGCTTTAATGAGCATTGTGCGATTGGAATTGAACCAAATCGTGAGCGTATTGAAAAATTACTTCATGAATCGCTAATGTTAGTGACAGCTTTAAATACTCACATTGGGTACGATAAAGCCGCAGAAATTGCTAAAAAAGCGCATAAAGAAGGACTGACGCTGAAAGAATCCGCATTGAAATTAAACTATTTAACAGAAGAACAGTTCAATGATTGGGTTCGTCCAGAAGATATGGTTGGCAGCATGAAATCTTAAGCTAGCTTATTAAACTGGCTTTATATAACACCCATACTGTTTGACAGATGGGTGTTTTTTTAGCGTTCTATATACAAATTTAAACGTGGTATTAATAGTTCAACTGCTTTTGCTCTGGGCCGATTACGGATTGCAATGTTATTGGCATGGTAATCGGGAAGTTCACCGACTTTAATTTCTGCCACCGTTTTTTCAAGCGCAAAAACAAATAAAGGCGTTGCACAAGCAAACTGGGTTTGTTTCTGTTGTTCTTTATCCCACACACGAGCGATTGGCTGAACTTTGACTGGCCGTTGAGTTTTTAAAACCGCATTGTAAGGTAGGGCGTCAATTAAGCGAATTTCATTTTCCAATTGTAAGCGCCAGTGCTCTTTTGGTAAATGAAGAGGGCAGCGGCCACTTTCTAAGCTTGCTTGTAAGCGGTCTCGCATTGCTTCTTTTGTGACTTTATTGATAACTTTTTTATTCGCCCAGCCAAAATTAATCGTATCGACATCAATCAATGAAGAGAGGGTTCGGTAGGTATTCAATGTTAGTAGGCCATGTAAACTATCACGAATAAATTCGAATCGATGAGGTTCGTCAACTTGTGTGACAATGGCTTTTATATGCATTTTTAACTCATTGATCTTTAAAATTAATGAATTAAAGTTACGATAAGTTTGCAAATTAGTTTGTACACATATAACCCCCGGTAAACGGATAGCGGCTTTGTTGCTGACCTCGTCTGGTTTGTTTTGTAAAAACAATAAATTAACTAACTTTACTGTTTCACGTATCGCATCATGACCAACTAATGTTTGTACTGAGATTTGTTCTATCTCATTATTCTCTTCACCTTTAATTACTGAAGGTAACTGGAAGACATGAGCTGTAAATGGAACTTGTTTTGATTGTTCCAATAACAACAGGCTAAATTGGTTTATTTGTGATTCCAATTCATTGAACGTATTAATTAAATCTTGTTTTTTCATAGTTTAGTTACAACATTCAAATGGGTGATAAACAATAAATAACATAAACTCTCGTGTTTATCTATAAGAAAATCAGAGTCAAAAAGGGCAAGTGAGGCATTTTAACACTTGCCCCTTTCTTATATAAGCTTTCCTTTGACGTTAATTTATTTCTGTATCAATAACTTGATAAAACGCATTTTGCGTATCATCTATCGTCCAAATGGCTAAAATGACATGGTAACCTTTTTGATTTTTTGGCAATACACACTTGTGCTCAACAGTCTCTTCTGGAAACTCTACGCGTTCAAATTTACAAAATGGCGTTAGTGTAAATTGATTACGAGATAGCAAGGCGTTTGGCTGCCAGTCTGGCTGAGTTATGAAATATTCCCATTTTGTCGTTTTATGTTTTGCTGTGATGCGCCATTTAAACCTAACATAAGGTGAATTTAAGATAACCCGTTGCCATCGATTCGCAGTTTGTATGTCTAAGGGAGAAAAAGCAGCAATACCGGCGCTAGCAATTTTTCCATCAACTGGGCCATATTGAGGAAAACCTTTTTGGCCTTCAATAGATTGCGGTTCATATTGCACCGCTCCGCAGTGGGTATTTACCCCTTGCTTGCAGTAATATGAACGACTTTCAGGGGATTCGACATAGCCATGGGACCAAACAAAAGAACTACAGCATAGGAGTAATGGGGCAATTAAAAATGGTTTTATAGAGAATGGTTTCATTGGGTTTCCTCGTAATTAATAGACTTTTTTATCATCTACTAATCACGAGAAGGTATGGTAGTTTAACCTTTATTAGTTCCTAATCTACTGGTTATAACAAATTGATTTCAAACGGTAAGCAATGACTATGCCAATAAATAATATTCCAGCAATAAATAGCGCAACGCCATTCCAGCCAAAGTGTTGCCAAAATAAGCCACCAACCGTACCTGCAATACTTGACCCAGCGTAATAACTAAATAAATACAGAGAAGACGCTTGTCCACGTGCTCGTTTAGCTCTGCGTCCCACCCAGCTACTCGCTACAGAGTGCGCTGCAAAAAAGCCCGTTGTTAGTATTGTCATTCCTAGCAGCACTAACCAAACATTTGAATATAGTGTGATTAAAATACCAACTAACATCATAGTAATAGACGCTATGAGCACTCGTCCAAGTCCATACTTGTGAATTAAACTTCCCGTTTTAGTCGCACTGTAAGTCCCTGTTAAATAAATAACGGATAACAAGCCAACAGTAGACTGAGAAAAAGAGTAAGGCGCTTCAAGTAAACGATATCCAATGTAGTTGTACATTGTGACAAAACCACCCATCAAAACAAAGCCTTCAATAAATAGAAAAGGTAAGCCTTTGTCTCTAAAGTGTAGATGCAAATTAACCCATAGATTCTTAGGTTTTAAAGAACTCGCACGAAAATGCTGAGAAGGGGGCAATAAGCGCCAAAAACCAATAGCCGCGATCAAAGCTAACGAACCTAAAATCACAACGGCAACACGCCATGAATAAAAATCAGCAATCACTCCCGTCACCAAACGGCCGCTCATTCCACCCAATGAATTACCACTAATATATAACCCCATGGATAACGCAACATAACTTGGATGGATCTCTTCACTCAAATAAGTCATAGCGACAGCAGCAACGCCACTTAACGATAAACCAACTAATGCCCTCGCAATTAAGATCCCTTGCCAACTCTGCATGACTGAACTGAGCAGAGTAAATAGTGCAGCACAAGCCAATGCAATAACCATCACATTTTTGCGACCTATTGCATCTGAAATTGGCCCGGTAATCAGTAAACCTAATGCCATCAAGCCAGTACTCAGTGATAATGATAAGCTTGCAGTTGCAGGGGAAATATTAAAATCCTCTGACAGCATAGGTAATATTGGCTGAACAAAATATAGCAAAGCGAATGTGGCAAAGCCCACCGTAAAAAAAGATAAGGTTACACGTAAATACAGCGCATCATCTCTTTGTATATAATGTTTTTTGGGTGTGGTATTTCCCTGCAAGGGTGTTCTTATTCCTTCATTAGGCCGCTCAGATGTGAGGCTATTTTGTGAGTGTTCCATGTTTATTCCTTGTCATACCAACACGTTTGATTTCGATCAAAGAATAGAAACTTTCTAGTTTTTTGTCTAATATATTAATTATTAATAATAATACTTTAAACATATTAATGGGTATTAACCAAAAGATGAGTATAGAACTTAGACATCTTCGATACTTTATTGCTGTCGCTGAAGAGCTTCATTTTGGCAAGGCAGCTGAACGTCTGCATATTTCACAGCCCCCTTTAAGCCAGCAAATACAAATGCTTGAAGAGAAAGTTAATGCAAAATTGTTAGAAAGGAATAATCGAAACGTTGCGTTAACGCCTGCGGGGGCAATGTTCTTAAAAGAGGCATATCAAATTTTAGCTCAAGTCGATGCGGCTGCGACAAAAGCAGCTCGCATGGAAAAAGGCGAACTTGGGGAGTTATCTATTGGATTTACGTCAACTACGCCATTTATGCACAAAGTTACCATGAGTTTACGGCAGTATCGGGAAGCTTACCCTGAAGTTTCTATTCATATGCATCAGATGAATACCAAACAACAGATAGCGCCATTAATTACGGGGCGAATTGATATTGGCATTATGAGAAATACAGTGTTACCAGAACAATTGGATTACCAACTATTATTTAAAGAACCATTTATGGTTGCCGTCTATGAAGGCCATCCATTATTAGAATTTATTGATGTTGGTGTTGATATTCAACAACTTGCTGATTATCCATTCATTTTCTTTGAACGTGATGTTGGTACCGCACTATATGATGAAATAAATCAATTGTTAACATCTGCGGGAGTGGTACCCACCATTTCTCAAGAAGCGGGGGAAGCCATGACCATTTTAGGATTAGTTTCCGCGGGAATGGGAATTTCTGTGATTACAGAATCATTCACACGAATGAAAATTGATGGTGTAAAATACTTAAAACTCACTAATATTAATGCTTCATCTGAAGTTTGGTTAGTCTACAATACTCGTAGAACGTTACCTGCCGTAGCCAAAAAATTAACAAATCTTTTGATGGCCAACATTGTTGGCAACCAAGAGTGAGCTAGTTCACATTTTCAATGTAAACGAAATCATTCATACACAGATTAAGGCATAATAACTCATTGCTTTATAAAGGAATTGAATTATTACCATGGTGAATCAAACTGGTCACATTGACCAAATCAAACAGTTAAATACGGGTATTGTATATCGTATCATTGATCAACATGGTCCAATTTCGCGTATTGCCTTGTCAAAACAGGCTCAGCTTGCGCCTGCCAGTATCACTAAAATTACACGTGAACTTATGGATGCTCACTTAATCAAAGAGTTAGAGTTTCCAGTGCTTGGTTTACGTGGGCGTCCAGCTGTAGGGCTGGTAATTGAAAGTGAAGGGTGGCAATTTCTAGCGATCCGTATTGAAGGCCAGAAACTGATTATTTCCTTGAAAGAAATTAACGCAGTTACCTTGGCTCAAACAGAATATCCATTCACACCGTTAGGCAATAGTGAATTCATGGATTCGCTTACTGAATTAATCAGTCAATTTTTTGCTAGCCATCAAAAAATATTAGAAAGAGTCACTGCAATTAGCATTCTTATTGATGGTATATTAGATCCTCATACAGGTGTTATTTATCAGCATCCATCTTTTAAAATCCACCAACTGGCCATAGCGGAATCTCTTACCAAGCAAACCGGTTTACCAGTTTATTTACACCCTCCTGTGGATGCTTTAGCGTTAATGGATCATTTCTCTCATCAAGAGAAAAGAAAAGAAAAAAATATTATTTACTTACAGCTACAAGATGTTGTTAATGTCATGGTGCTAAGCCATGGAACAACATTAGATACAAATACCCATCGGCCTATTTTGTTCGGCCATACCCAATGTGAACCTTGTAACCATAACTTTTGCTATTGTGGTAGCGATGGTTGCTTGGAAACCCAAACTTCTATTCCTGCAATATTACACCTAGCTGAAAGTTTGCTAATAAACTACCCTGATTCGCATTTACATCAGAAAAATATCTCAATTGATAACATTTGCTCTGGAGCAATATCAAACGATAGCCTTTGTGTTTATCTTATTAATCAGGTTGCTCAACGGTTGGCAAAACCATTAGGATTGATGGTGAATTTATTGGGGAGCGAGCTAATTTTGGTAAACTCCCCATTGAATCAAGATTCTGAGTTATTTTTAGAATGTTTACATAATCATATAAACAAACATACGATCCCTCTATATTCATCTAATTTAGTAATAGAAAAATCCATATTTACCGTTAAGGATAGTGAAACGTCATTAATACAGAGAGCGTTATATGATGGTTCTCTACTACTACAACTATTACAAGGCTAAAACAATTCGATAATATTTATACTATCGTACACAAAATTGAGCTAACGCAAACTTCTCACTTACCCATTCCAATAAACTGAATCCATATCATTTTTGCAGCTTATTGCTGTATAAGTCTGTCACTTCAGGATAGAAAAAGACCATGATCAATCTATTTGTTACCGGGACAGATACAGATGTCGGGAAGACAGTATCGACGCTTGCCATCCTGCAAGCACTAAATAGCCAAGGAATTAAAGCCGTGGGCTATAAACCTATTGCGGATCAATGCATTGATACCCCTGAAGGAATCAGAAATAAAGATGCATTGCTAATCCACAGTGTTTCTCAAGACCTTGTTTCCTATGATGAAGTTAATCCTGTGCGTATCACAGATAATTACAGTCATGAAAATAGCATTGATTTTAATAAAATAAAGCATGGGTTAGACCATTTACATCATCAATGCGATATGGTTGTTATCGAAGGTAATGGGGGATGGCGCTATCTACTTGATGATAATACTTTTTATGCGGACTGGTTAAAAGATCAGCCGGTCGGTGTTATCTTAGTCGTCGGTATTCAACATGGCTGTGTTAATCATGCATTATTAACCGCTGATGCAATTCGAGCCGATGGGTTACCATTAATAGGTTGGATGGCAAACCGCATCAACCCAGGGTTGGCACACTACGCCCAAATAATTGACCGGTTGCAACATCATATTAAGGCTCCATTAATTGGAGAAATTCCATATTTATTGCGCCCTGAAGAAAAAGAGTTAGGGCATTACCTCAATACAGATAAACTGCAAGAACTTATCGCTATTCCTAACTAATTACTTAATAAGCAATAAAAGAAAAAGGGCGCCATCATCAAATAGCGCCCTTGATTCTATCTAAATTGTAACCTAGTGACGAGTATAAATGATTTTATAAGAATCATTTTGGCAGTGCCCGACAACTTGGCCTTTAGACGAGTCAACTTCATCATTAGGCACTGCAACCAAACTAAAGTTATCAGCAGGAACGCCATTATTGATAATCTTTTGTTTAATTTCCTCAATCACACTTTCACATGAAGCTTGGGCAAAAACTGGCACTAGCACCAGTGCAAATAAGGGTAACAACAATTTCTTTTTCATCTTCTCTCCTTGATCAACAGCTCCATAAGACAACCTATTATAAGGTTATGGATTATTAATTGGACGGCCATTACTTACATCAAGGCAACGTTTAGTGCTCGGTTCCCAGTAAGCATTTAGATTGAGGCTTTTTTCGCATTTATCTTTTGCATCAAAAGCCTGATCTACTTTATCAAACTCTTTTTCGGTACGAGTATTAACCTTTTTGCGCAACATACGGGTATCATCCCATTGTTCCTTTTCTTGACGCGCTTGCTCTTTATTAAGAGAGTCATCGCCTTTGCCCACAGAAACGCAAGTACTGCCTGCAGTGCATGATGTCGTGGATTGTGCCGCAGAAGACGATGTAGCCCAAAGTAAAGGGAGACATAAACAAATCGCAGTTAAGCCAGTTTTCAACATTTTGTGTGAACTCATGTAAATTCCTTACTAAACAGGACAGATAACCTGAGTATAGCTAAAAAAGTGTCAGTGCGTCTGTATAGAATAGTACTAAAAATTAAATCTGTTTATGTACTGTTAAACCTGCAAAAGTTTGGCAAACAGGCATCAATTCTAATGTATTTACATTCATATGTGCAGGTAATGTGGCAACCCAGTATACCGTTTCCGCGATATCTTCAGGGGTTAGAGCGTCAGCGCCTTGATAAGTACTAGCCGCTTTATCATCATCTCCTTTAAAGCGAATATTTGAAAATTCTGTTCCACCGACTAGGCCTGGTTCAATATCAGTCACTCGGATTTTTTTCCCCTGTAAATCAGCACGTAAACCAAGTGAAAACTGTTTAACAAAGGCTTTGGTTGCACCGTAAACATTGCCACCTTTGTAAGGCCAGCTCGCCGCCGTAGAGCCAATATTAATAATATGGCCATGATTTTCGGCTACCATGTTTTGCAGCACTTCATAAGTCATATTCACTAAACCTTTAGTATTTGTATTAATCATAACGTCCCAATCATCAGGATTGGCGTCAAATGCAGGTTCTAAACCTAATGCTAAACCTGCATTATTTACTAAAACATCGATTTTTTTGAGATGTGCAGGTAAATTTGCAATCGAATCATGGATTGCTTTTCTATCTTGGATATCTAAAGTTAACGGATAAAATTTATCACCTAACTCTTTATGGAGGGCTTCTAAACGTTCTGTTCTACGTCCTGTACCAATAACAGTGTAATTATGTTTGATAAATCGACGGGCAATTGATTCACCAAAACCAGAAGAAGCACCTGTTACTAAAATAATCATTGAAAACCTCATAGTTGTTATTGTCGTGTTAGCGTGATTTCATTTTAACGCTATCTATTGGGAACCACAAAAATTGTTACAACCCCAATATTTGTTTGTCTTTTGGGTAGCTCAATGTATAACTGAATGAGATTTGCTTTTCTTCATTAGGTTCTAAGGTGATATCCCATGTTATTTCACCGGTGCTTTTGTTGGTGACCGCATTTTTATCCTCTATTGCAGACACTTTTATATCGCTATCCTCACTCACTGGAATTTGGTCATAAACTGTTACTTCAACGGGTTTCGTATGCATATTCTTTACTTTAACCAAGTAACTTTCTGTTTGTTGGATTGTTGACCCCATAAAACTCGGTTTTTTCTTTATTTTTTCATTTGGTTCACGGGAAACCTGAATATTCTTATCGACCCCAAAAGGTACTACCAATGAGTCAACCAATTGATTAGCATTGACCATGAAATTGCCTATATAAGTATTTCCATAATATATATTAGCATTACCATTCAATAGGTTAAGTGATTGCCAATCTTCAATATTCGCTTGTAAGAACACTTCTTCAGTTAATTTTGGCGTGGCGGTATATTTATATTTAACATCAATATGTTGTTGTTTGATGGTGAGCGAATTCGGCTTGATCGTACTTTTTAGCGAGTAAGGCAGGGCGATTTGGTAATTTAAATTGATACCGTTATTAGACGTTGTAACAAAGTCTGCTATTCCTGAATTGATTGTCTTCTTTTTCTCACTAACATGACTTTCTTCATACATTGCTACTGGAGCTGCTGGCATTCTCATTCGAGCCTGACTCGCTATTTGAGCATTATTATCATAAACGGACAAACGCCAAGGTTGTAAGACAGAAGGCATGATATTTTTAGAGGGGTTAATCGTTGAAAGTGTTAAGTTAATTTTATCCCAATCAATGCCTGTATTTTGCACTATATCCGCTTTGTACGTTAAAACAATAGGGGATTGCGAATTTAAGCTACGGAGATCATAACTCGGAGACCAAGCAGCATCAGGTGTTAAATAAGAAACTTGCAACTCTGTGGTAACTGGCTTTTTCGCATCGATAGATAAGACAATTTGGCTTTGTTCGCCAATTGAAGAGGGCATATTTTCATCAATTTTTGCCTGCAATAACGCGGCTTTTTCTTGCAGTTCAACTAATTCCAACTGGTGTTCTTGTTGATCTTGTAAAATATTAGACATCTGCTGACGCATAAAATTTAATTTTTGGGCGGATTCTTCTAGTGTTTGCTCTGTATTTTCCCCAAAAAAGCGGTGATCTTTCAATAAGCTTAATTGTTCTTCACCTACTTTAATTGCAATATTCAATGTTTCTATTTGCTGACTTAATAGTTTTTTCTGTTCCAAAAGTTCAACAATAGCAATTGGATAATTAGCTTCAGTTGCTATTTTTTGAAGATTAACGGAGCGAATAACCACATCATCATGTTTAAGATTAATCGATAATGTACGCGGGTCAATATTATTCGCAATATTAGTGAGAACAACGGAACTCTCACCCTTATTAAGTGACAGTGTCACGGTGTTATCTAATTCGGCGCCACGTAAGAATACAGTTGCGTGGTTAAGTTCAACAGGTTGATTTAATAAGGTTTCTGCAAAAATATAATGAGAATTAAATAATGTAGCAACCAGCAGGCTACTTGCTAATCGAGCAGGTATCTTCATAGTTGAGCTCCAAGAACCAATTATTGGTATAAAATTGAAAATTGAGTTAAGTGGCATGGTATTGCATTTTAATATTTGTTGATAACAGATAAAGCTTAAAGTCGCTTTAAAAAATAGTCCCGTATATCCATTGGCTACTGCAGTTGATGACATTAGGGAATTTAGCCAGAAAACGGTGTCCGTTCATTACGTCAGCGGGGGCGGATATCGTTAAAAGGGTTTTGATTGCATATAACCTAAGTGAAATTTATAATGCATTAACAACTAAAAAATAAATCAAAAGGAAACAAAAATGGCAATGGAAGATTTTGATGAAGGATGGATATATCGCTCTAAAAATACTGAACAATGGATGCAGCTTACTGATGATGCGGCAGAATTAGGAGCAAGTGTTGTAAATGATATATATCAAGGTGTAAGTAGAGCATCGTTGAGAGAGTTCTCTATGAATCCATCTAAATTAAATCCCTTTCATTCTCGTTATTTTGAACATAATTTAATTCCGTTAAGAACAGCCCTAAGGCAGACAATGAATGAAGAAGAATTACAAATACTAATAATTTTATATCGAATTGTAACTTCACCATTTAAATATTATGATGTAATATCCGATTTAGTATCAACTATTTTTAATTCAATTATTGATATTTCATCCAATGAGAAATTAGAAGTCATATTAAAAGTTTTGGTAGATAATGGGCTAATTGAAGATAAAACCATATCACAGGAAATAAAGAATTATTTTAGAAGCAAGTTGTATTCAACTTTGTCAGGATTTATAAATAATGCAACAAATTTCAGCCCTTACTTTAATTATAAAAGTCCACAGAATATTTTAGAAAGATTTTCAGCAAAAATGCTAGTTAAAGATATATTGGTATATACACTATCTAATCTTATTGCAATTATTATTCTAAATAACTTATCTAAAGCGGCAGTCATTAGAGGTTCCTTAGGTACTCCTATTTTAGTTCTATCTGGGTATGGAATTGTTGAAAAAATGTCCGCTTCATCCAGAAGGCTGTATAGAAATCATCCGGTTGTTTTTAATAAGTTAAAAGAAAAAAACATTAATATGTTATATTATTTTGCTGAACCATTCTTTGAAAAGATATTAAATTTAATTTCTTCAGGGGATAACAAGCTGGTTTTAGATAATTTATACTTGGCTTTTAATGAGTTAATTAATAATGCTAGAACAGGTAAATAACATGCGTGATTTTCTTAGTGGTATTTTAGATTTGATTTTTTTAGAGTTATTTATTTGGGTAAACTTGTTTTTTTCAGCTACCATATCTGTATCGATCTATTTTTTCCTAAAAGATCTAGGGATTGAAAGTGAGGGGGGTACTTTAATTATTTTTCTGATTTTATTTATCGGGATGTTCATTCTGAAAAATATCATTTATAATAAGCTAAAATAAAGAAAAAGCTAATTTAAATAATAGGTTTTTATCTTTCAAAATTTCATGATGATAAAAACCTTTATTCCCTATAGAATCCTCAGTTCCACAGCCTCTTGAAATTAAACCTTGTCGTTCACCAGTTAGCTTTAAATAAATTATATTAGACATTTATTTCAATAACCTATGTTGTTTTATGTAGACAGAATAGTAGCATATTGGTTAATCTTAAATCAAATTTCTCAACTTTTATGTCGATAGATATGTGAGGCGACACGCCGATTTTTCAAAGGAAATTAAATACCAATTCGCCGATACAATGGGGGGACATATTAAGTGCCACGAAACCGCGCTTGCGCCACTGGTTGACAGGGTTTTAATTGTTCGATCTAATAGCAATTTAATAGTTTAATGGTCGAAGACGAAAGAATCTTTCAGCGATAATTTATAGGGAATGAATTAGGTGAAAACTGTTTGGATTAGTGAAAAATCATTTTTGGCAATGGCTAAGTTCATGAACGACTATAACGAAGCTAAAAAGAACCAACACGGAATTAACCAGCCAAAACGCTGTATTTCTTCGTTTCACACTTATGTCAAGGCTAAGTTAAAATGTCCGCCTTTCAGCAAAGTTGAAATATCCTTTTTCTTTCCCCACGTCGAAAAAAGAAAGGTTAACCCCATAGATAAATATAGTGCAGACATTTAGATTGAGCCAGGATTAGACATTAGCATTGAGCCTCTACAACTTAGGTTCGCATAATGCATATTATGTTAAATAGAATATAGTGACTCAATAATGCCATAACATGGCTTACTCCAAGTACACATCTTCATCCCTATCGGTCCGATAGCCTATTTTAAAAATTGAATAACTTAATCTTCACAAATGTATCCTTGGCATCTAAAACCTTTCCATCTTTACTTACTAGTAATATCAATCCAATTTCTGAATGCGTCTCCTTATCTACTAATATGGAACGTGGCTTATTAGACTCAAAAATAGATAAAAGCGGCTAACAAAATTGTTGCCGCTTGGTCATATAAAAATCTTTAATTCTCTATAAGAAAGTCTTTTCTCATCGGGACAAATATATCTAATATTTCCCCGCTCTCTAAACATTCACATTGGTGTTTTTCATTAGATGGAATATAAATAACATCACCACTATTAACTCTATTTTCTATTAAACCAACACGATAATTAAATGAGCCGGATATGATATAACTCATCTGTTCGTGTGGATGTTCGTGAAGTTCACCAATTGTTCCTATAGTTAATGACACCTTTGCTATCGTCATGTTTTCACTGCCAAAAAATACCTTCCGTAATGTTCCAGGCGAAGTATTCTTGGCATTTATAGTCTTATCGAAAATAAACATTATTTAAAATCCAATATTTTTGTTCTGCGGTTATTTATTTTATATTAACGCACTTGTTCTTCATTGTTTTCGATGGGTACAATTGGCTTAATATCTCTTAACATAATTAAATAAACCAATGCCCCAATAGCACAAGCAATTCCCGAAACAATTAAAGCCCATATAAATGATCCCGTTGCTGCAATAATATACCCTGTTACTATTGGGCCTAATATTCCACCGCAGTTAGATACAGCACTTTGCATGCCACCTAATACTGAAGTCATATTGCGTGGGGCGACATCTCCCGGTAAAGACCAAATAGCAGATGCGGCAAATGCAAGAGCTGCGTAAGATAAACATAATAATGTCATCATTAACGTCACTGATTCAACTAAGCCTGAAAATGCAATACTCGTAGCAATTAACATTCCTCCTACAATCGGGATTTTGCGAGCGAGGCTGACATTATTATATTTGATAAACAAATAGTCAGTAACCCAACCGCCCAACCACTGCCCAGCAATACCACATAGTGGGGGGAGCATTGCTGCAAACCCCATTTCTTCAAGGCTCATCCCCCGCTCCATCATTAAATAAGCAGGAAACCAAGTAATAAAGAAATAAATAGCATAATCCAACATGAAAAAACCAATACACATTGCTTGAACATTACGATAGCGAATTAATTGGTACCATTTCATTGGTTGGATATTATCGATGCCTTCTTTTTTAACTTGCCCTTCTCGAATATAAGCAAGTTCTTCGGCACTAATTTTAGGATGTTGTTCAGGATCGTGATAAACCTTAAGCCAAGCAAATACCCAAATAACGCCTAGGGCTCCACAAATAATAAATGCCGCTTCCCAGCCCCATTTAGCAATAATCCACACCACTAATGGCATTGCAAAAGCAGTACCAAATTTTGAGCCACTATCAAATAATGCAGTGATCCTACCGCGTTCCCTATCCGGGAACCATTTTGCTGCAATACCACTATTACACGGATAGGCTCCAGCCTCTCCCATTCCCATTAAAATACGCGTTGAAATAAAGCTTAACGGGGTTTTAGCTAATGCTGTTGCTGCGGTAGCTAGCGACCACCATAATACAGACCCTGCCAATGTTCTCCTTTGTCCATATTTGTCTGCAATAAAGCCAGCAGGAATTTGGCAAAGAGCATAACTAAGAAAAAAGGCAGACATAATCCACCCCATCATCTCTGGGGATATTTGTAACTCTGCTGAGATCGTTGGTGCTGCTGCTGACATCACCGTTCTATCTAGATAATTAATAACAATTGCGAGTGTCATTAAAATTGCTATCGAAAATCTGACTTTTGTACCTTTATTTTTATATTTCATAGTAACCAGACCTTTATATAAATGGATGCCAGAAAGAGGCTTCTTTCTGGCTAATAACTTTAGTTACTTAAATAAACGTTCAGGATTTATCGTGAATTTAGCGAGCTTCTCGATATCCAACTCAATACCCAGACCTGGTGTATTTGGTATTGTAAGGTAACCTTGTTCGTCAACCTTGAAAGGCGTTTTAACGATGCCATCAATATATTGGCTACCACCAATAAATTCGACATAATCCACTTGTGGGAAAGCGGCTGCCATTTGTAAGTCAGCAGCAAGCCCCATTGCCGTATTCCAGCCATGGCCGACATATTTCACGCCAAACTCATCCGCTAGCCATGCGATTCGGCGTTGCTCAGAAATTCCACCGACTTTAGTCACATCCGGCTGAACAATATCAAACGCTCCTTGCGATAACCATGGCAAGAAAGCTTGACGGCGAGTTAACACTTCACCTCCTGAAATGGCTACAGGGCTCTCTTTACGCAGCACTTTGAAGTCTTCAATATCATCAGGTCGTAAAGCTTCTTCAAACCAACCTACCTGATATTCAGCTAACATGTGTGAGGTTTGGATTGCCCATTTTAAGCCATTCGGCCAATATGCATCGCTCGCTCCTGCATCAACAAATAGTTGGGAATCTTGCCCTGCTGCATCCCTTGCAGCTTCAACAATTGCGCGGTCTAATTGTTGGTCATTACAGCGGCCAAAAGGTCCCCAACCAATTTTGAATGCTTTAAATCCTAATGACTTATATTCTAGGATCACCTTGTGCATAACATCTGGCTTTTCCATCAGCAACGAACAATAAGGTTGAACTTTTGACCGGTAGTTCCCTCCTAATAGAGTGCTTACTGGTAGCCCTGTTGCTTTACCTAGAATATCCCACAGTGCAATGTCGATCCCACTAATTGTGTGTGTTAGTGTACCTCCACGTCCCATCCAAAAAGTATTTTGTCTTAACTTTTCAGATACTCGCTCCGGCTGCAATGCACTTTCACCAAGACACAAAGACGCTAATACTGGGATAGCAGCTTCAACCAAACGACCATCAGTAAATACACTGCCATAGCCTGTAATACCCGCATCAGTATGAACTGCAATGATGGCATGAATAGGATCTTCTGGCTTTATTTCATTTGACCAGCCCCCCTTAGGGCTTTCTCCAAATAGTGGAACGGCAACAATCTCAGTAATTTTTATCTCTTCCAATCGTTTATCCATCATTTTTTCCTTCACTCTTTCTTTCAATAACAGCTTATTAATTGGGTGCATTAAACTAGACTGTAAGATTGTATACAATATTCAATTGCTTTAATTGTGATCTAAATCGAGTTTGTTCGATATAGCTTCTGACTGCCATTCTTATGTTTTTGTGGTCTATGATTTGATGATGTGGTAGTTTTATTAGAGCAAATTTTGAATAACTAAAATCATTACTACTTGATTAATAAAAATTTTATAGGCATTCACGATGACTGATAGTAAAAAAAATCTTTTTTTAGATAAAACGGCAAAAGACGATTACTGGCAGCCTATTAAAGCAAGAACACTGACTGACGATGTAGTTGACAGGTTGGTTGAAGCTGCCACTCGTGGTTATATTTTGCCCGGTGATCGTATTGTTGAAAAAGAAATAGCTGAAAAAATGAACGTAAGCCGCGTTCCAGTTAGAGAAGCTCTCCGCGTTCTCGAAAGTCAAGGTATTGTTATCAACGAGCCTTTTAAAGGCATTCGCATGGCACCCGTTTCTGAAGCACGTCTTGATGAGCTTATAGAGGTAAGAGTTCTATTAGAGTTACATGCCGTCAGGCGATTTATTTCTCAGGAAAAACATTTAGATACGCAATGTATTACTGAATTAACAGAATGCATTAATCAAATGACCAAAGCGGCAACACTCGAAGATAGCTATCTTTTTTCTTTAAGCGATGTCCATTTTCATCGTACATTATGTGAACTAAGCGGTAATAAGACATTAACGTCTTTATGGGAAAATGTGGCAAAACAACTCACTATTATTATTGGAATATCAACATTCACTAAGCCAATGGAAGAAATTATCCAAGAACACCATGTGCTATTAGACAAAATTCGTACGGGTGATTTACCTCTATTAGAGAAAGAAATTAAAGAACATATCCGTAATCAGAATAAAAAAGTTAATTTCAATCTAGCCGTCAATAAAAAAAGAGAACAATAGAGCCACCAGCAATAACAGTCGACGACTTTTTTAAGGTCGTTTCATAATTTTGATTGAGCGAGTTTTTTGGCTATATCCTAGCGTATTGTGCGAACCGCCCATCTCTGTATGGTATTTGCCAGTATAATTATCGCCTTCGTAAAAACGGACAATCCAGCCGTCAGGGATAGTATAAGAGGCTATTTTATCTGAGAAATGGTGACGGGAAAGATACGGAATATCGTCAAATACTTCAATATAATCGCCCTTTTGCCACGATTTAGCGTAAACAATTAGGCTTTCTTCAATATATTGATCACCAAACGATAATTTACTGGTGCTGCATTTCGCATCTTGAGCTTTACAGAAAATACTGCCTTGCCCTTGCCCTAATTCACAGCGTCGAGAGGTTTTGTGTCGCGCTGTTTGCTCAGACATTGCAGCTTCTGCATAGAAGTTAGAAAAAGGAGATAAAGCGCAAACATGTACAACAACAGAATCATTACGGGATGGTTTCCCATGATAATTAGATTTTGCGACAGTAAAACTACTGAATAACAATAATAATAACGCAATCTTTTTCATTTTTGAGGTCTTTTAATGATTTGAATAACGTAAAATTACAATTACTTAATGCAAATCACTAGCGGAACACTCTGATTAAAAATTAGCGATACCCTCTTTTATGATTTTGAGAAGACCAACTGTAACTTGTATCGCTGGGAACTAACTTATCTTTTTTCTTTTCTGCCCGTAATTTTTTCGCTTGTTTTTCGACTTCTTGAGATATTTCGGTAATGATTTGTTTTCTTACTTTGCTCTGCTCGGAATTTGTTAATTCACGGCCAAGTTTTTTCCTTTCTTGAGCAAGCCTTGTACGCACTTGGATTTTTTGAGTTTCGGTCATTTCTTGAATCGTTAACATCTTCATTGTATTACCCCTTACTCATATTAAAATACCTAACAACAATATATCATTATTAGGCAATAAAACACTAACCATTGTTTTAAGCCTAACATTAATGCCAAGCAATAGGATTAAGAGTATAGTAATCTCATTGCAACTTTAAAGAATCTCGCTGTTATTATGGAATTAACCTCGTCTTCGCAAAATATTCGCCAAATCTTAACTACTGACACACCACTCATCGATGTCAGAGCTCCTATCGAATTTCAACAAGGGTCGATGCCTAATGCGATTAACCTTCCGTTGATGAATGATGATGAACGTGCTGCCGTTGGTACATGCTATAAACAACAAGGTTCTACTAAAGCCGTTGAGTTAGGCCACCAACTTGTCAGTGGTGATATTAAAATTGCGCGGATCACAGCGTGGAAAGAAGCCTGCCAACAAAATACCCATGGTTATATTTGCTGTGCGCGTGGTGGAATGCGCTCCCATATCGTGCAATCGTGGCTAAAAGAGGTGGGAATTGAATACCCTCTTATTAACGGTGGTTATAAAGCATTGCGACAAACTGCAATTGATGCCGTCAATGAGCTGGTTCAGCGGCCTATCGTTTTAGTGGGCGGCTGTACCGGTAATGGTAAAACCACTTTAGTCCATCAACTCGCGAACGGAATTGATTTAGAAGGTCTCGCACATCACCGAGGTTCTTCTTTTGGCCGTACATTACAACAACAACACTCCCAAGCCACGTTTGAAAATTACTTAGCGGTCGCTTTATTGAAGAAAGCCCAATACTGTCAACATTGGGTACTGGAAGATGAGGGACGTGCCATTGGTGCAAATAGCCTACCTCTTGAACTACGCACACAAATGGAAAAAGCGCCAATCGCTATTATTGAAGACCCCTTTGAGCTACGTCTTGAGCGTTTAAAATATGAATATTTTGATCGTATGACGCAAGATTTTTTAGCAACTTTTGGTTTTGAGCGAGGCTGGCAGGAATATAGTGACTATCTGCACCATGGCCTATTAGCCATTCGCAAACGTTTAGGCTCACAGCGGACAATCGAATTAACCCATTTACTTGATCTTGCTTTAGCAGACCAAAAAACAACCGGTGATACCCAAACACATTTTTCGTGGTTAATTCCATTGTTGAATGAATACTATGACCCAATGTATTGCTATCAATTAAGTAAAAAGCAGCATCGCATCATTTTCCGTGGTAATTATAAAGAAGTTGAACATTGGCTAACTGATCAACAATGATGCATTTTCTTTCACCACAAATAGCCTCATCGTATGGAGTCTGAGGCTATTTTATATCGTAATGGCTTGAACATGATCATAAAACCTAGAATGGTGATTTTTTTACTACCAGCTCGCTAACCCCTTGGTAAATCAACCTTGTAGCCAATCCTCCAAGAATTAGCCCGACGCCTTTGCCGACAACTTTATGAACGCGTGAATAAGTTCTACGCACAGAGGTTAAAGAGAATGTTTGGCATAAAATTATCCGCCAAATTAGTGATGCAACAACAATTCCCATCCAAATAACTAACTTAGTCCATAATGGTGTTGATGGGGAAATAGTCGTTGAAAAAATACTCATAAAAAATAAAACGGTTTGTGGGTTTGATAAATCAGAAATCAAACCCCGCCTAAAGTAGACACCTGATGGAAAACTTTCCATGGTATTTTCGGTGGACAGATTGAGTTGTGTTTTGTTATTGAAAACACTCACTGCGTAATAAAGTAAATATAAACCACCCAGAATCTTAATGAGTGAGAATAATGAGCCGAATTCCGCCATTAATGTGACCAAACCAAATAAACCGAGACCTGAATAAATGGCATTGCCTAATACCACGCCATAGCCACAGGTTAACCCCGCTTTTTTACCTGAGCTTAATGTGGTTTGCACCACAATAAACAAATTTGCCCCAGGATTAAAAAAGGTCAGTATAAATAAGAATAGCGTGATGATAATGCTGTGTAATGGATCCATTATTTTTCTTCAAAAATTTAAGGTTAACCATTATAGTCACGGCATAGAGAGTAATTCTGTTTTACTATGCACATTTTCTGAGCTTAAATCAGAAAATGTGCTGGCTTATGATGACGCTAATGATTTTTTACGTTGCAACAACCATTTATCTAATTCATTAGCAAATTGCTGCCTGTCTTTCTGGTTTAAACTTGCAGGCCCCCCAGTTTGGATGCCACTGGCTCTCATGGTATCCATAAAATCACGAATATTAAGGCGCTCACGAATGGTAGCTTCGCTATAGCGTTCTCCTCGAGGGTTTAATGCATTCGCGCCCTTTTCTATAACCTCTGCGGCCAATGGGATATCTGCGGTGATCACTAAATCATCTTTTTGGGCTCGCAACACAATTTCATTGTCAGCTACATCAAACCCTGCAGGTACCTGTAAGGTTTTTAAAAAAGGTGACGGAGGTACCGTTAAACGCTGGTTTGCAACAAATGTTATTTGCACTTTTTCTCTATCTGCTGCACGGTATAAAACCTCTTTAATTACTTTTGGACATGCATCCGCATCTACCCAAATTATCATTATGATTTCCCGAATAGTGATTATATATAATGAGATATGATACCAGACAACAAAATCACAGGCTTAAGAAAATACATTTTACAATTTCATCACCATTTCATGCCACGTCATTCCACCATGATCGGATTCTGACGGTTTAACATATTGGTAGCCAAAGTGCTTATACAGGTCAATATGGCGTTCTTTGCACATAAGATGAATTGTTTCTTTATTCTTCTCCTTCATGGAATTAATAAATGTTTTCATCAGTAAGGACGAATAACCTTTACCTTGATATTTGGGATGCACGACCACTGACATAATAACGACATTCGGTGCTTTTGGGTCATGTCCAATGAGTTCTTTAAATTCCTCATCAGACATTACAACCTCCCATGCACAACCCGCATTAATAAAACCAACCACTTCTCCAGCTAATTCCATACATAAAAAACCGTCTGGATATTGTTGGATACGCGTGGCTATTTTTTCTCTTGTTGCCGCTTCATCCCCTTCATAGGATTCGACTTCAATCGCATAACAGGAGTCAACATCACCGAGTGTGGCCGCTCGAAATACTGGAGAGTGCATTAGGTTACCTCATTAAATAATTTTTTATGATTTTATCACTACATGGTTTATTTTTTCGTTGTTTTTAATGGCCATTTTCGCATTCAACTGCTACTTTTTGTTGGGTTTTATCGCGTAAGTAACTCAACCATGTTGAAATTAAAACTAAAACACCGCCAGAGATAGCAACGGCGTAACCTGCGTAAGGGCCGTAGGTATCCACCATTTTACCCGTTAACATTGCACCAATTGCAACACCGATATTTAACCCAGCAAGTAACCAGGTCATTCCTTCTGTTAATTTATTTTGCGGAACAATTTTCTCAACTAATGTCATTGCAATGATCATCGTCGGTGCAAAGAACAACCCTGAAATAAACACCACCACAGATAAAGAATAAACCCCTACGACCCACCACATTGGTACAATAGAAAGAAACGTCATTAAGCCGCTGAGGAAGAGTAAGCGTGGCAAAGGTGTGTTAAAGGTTAACCCTCCAAATACGATCCCCATTGCACATGAACCGACTGCATAGGCCGATAACACTAAACTGGCCATCGCCGGTTGCTGTTGTAATTGAGCCAAAGTGACACTCAAGATATCCACACTGCCAACAATCACACCTAAAGCAACCATCAACACAATCAATAACTGCAATCCAACCATTGAAATAATTGATTTATTCGGCATTACAAGATGATCAGATACAACTACTTTAGGTTCAGTGCTGCGTTGTGAAATAAACAATGCCATCCCCACAGCGAGTAGAATCGCTGCAACCAGTAAACCCGCTTGAGGAAATAAAGCAACACTGATCCCGACAGATAACGGTGGGCCAACAATAAAAGTGGCATCATCAAATACGGTTTCTAATGAATACGCCGTTTGTAATACGGGCTGATCTTTATACTGTGCTGTCCACCTTGCCCTTACCATGGCAGACATACTTGGCATTGCTCCCGTTAACAGTGCCCCGATAAATAAGCCGATATCGGGTAGTGATAACCACGTAGTGATGATGATAATAAAAACACCGAGTACACTGACAGCAGTTACCACCGGCAAGACGCGAAATTGACCAAATTTATCCACTAAGCGGGAGACTTGCGGAGATAGCAACGCATAAGTTAATACAAAGGTGGCAGAAACAAGCCCTGCCAAGGTATAGCTCCCTTTCAATTGTGCTAACAGGGTAATGATCCCGATCCCCATCATTGGTAACGCTAAACGTGCCAATAACCCTGCTATCACAAAGTGCTGGTTTTCTTTTGCCTGAAATAACTGCTGATAGCGACCTATCATATGAACTCCAAAATGAAATTTAATTATACATACGATGCGTATGTATAATTATGATATAATCATACACATTGAATGTAAATAATTATACGCCATGTATGTAAGAGGTTTTTAATGGCAAGAAGAACACAAGCGCAAATGGCGGAAACACGTGCAAATTTGCTAACTACAGCACGAGAGCACTTTAGCCGACTTGGCTATGCAGAAACTTCAATGGATGAAATTGCAGCAAGCGTTAATCTCACACGCGGTGCCCTTTACCACCACTTTGGCGACAAACAAGGCTTATTTACTGCCGTTGTTGAGCAAATCGACTCACAAATGAACGCACGGTTACAAGGAATTACTCGCCATACTGAAGACTTATGGAACAGTTTCTGTCAACGCTGTCATGCTTACTTAGAAATGGCATTAGAGCCCGAATACCAACAAATTATTTTGCGTGACGCGAAAGCTGTATTAGGCGATTTTTTAGCTAAATCAAACTTACAGTGTACCGAACAGATTGAACGCTTACTTTATGATCTTGCCAAAAAAGGCATTATTAAAGATATTGATACCCATGCATTGGCTTTTTTAATTAATGGCGGTCTCGCAGAAGCAGCATATTGGATTTCACAAGGTGATAGTCAACAGCGATTAAAGAAAAGTATCGCTGCCATCGATATTATGCTATCAGGGTTATTATTCACAAAAGGCTAACCTTGCGTGGCCTTTCGCTGGCGCTGATATTTTATCAGTGCAAACAATATACTTGCTGTAAAAAAAACAGGAACTAGCAGTGTTAGCTCTAAATATACAAAGCGATTGAAACTAAGCACATCCCCTTTCATGGCTAATTTATAGGCAAATGGTAAGGAAATACATCCTGAAACAATGGCAATCTTGAGTAATGCCATTAACTTTTTCGCATACTCTTGCTGCTGAATTGCAGATTGCCGACGGTAGTACTGCGTGTATTTTATCAACAAGTACAACGCTCCCAATAAAGAGCCAAGGTGTTGCAGTAATTTATAAATAGCAATTTCTTGGCTATCCGTCATGTTAAATACGACAAGCTGCAAAAATTCAGCGTGTCGAACAAAAGCCCCTGACTGATGAGTAAAAGCATCCCAGATAATATGGCTTGCAGCACCGATATAAAAGGAAAGCACGACAATACAGAATTGTCGAAATGAGCCTACACTCCTGTTTTCTATGGGAAATGGCACTGCATAGTGGAGAAAAAAAACACTTTTTTGTACAAAAATAGTGATGAGTAAACACAATGGTAAGCCAGTATATAACCAGCCTATCAAGTCATGAGCCGTAGTGGCTGCCGAGTACCACATCATTGAATAAAATAGATCTGGGCTTAGGCTACCTAAAATTAAGGCAGGTAAGCTTAAAAAATGCCCAAATCGACTTTGTTTTATCGGAAAAACGACTGCAGGATGGGAAAAAGTCCAAGGCATGGTAAATTGCTCATTAACGTCATCAATAAGCCACTATCATGATAAATAAAACCCAATAAATATAGGCGAAATATCGGAAATATTTACTGGGATGATAATTACCTAAAGTAAAGCTTGGAGAGTCTGCTTTAATTTGTCTACATCTTGCTGAGTTGTTGACCACGAGGTACAAAAACGAATACACGTGGTTTCCGGTGTCGGCTTACAAATTAAGCTTAACTGATAGTGTGTTAATAATTTATTCGCCAGTGCATTTGGGAAAATAACGAAAACTTGGTTTGACTCTACGGGCGCAAGAAATTGGAATCCCTTTTCAGCAAAAAATGAAGCGAGTTGTGATGCCATCTCATTAAGATGACTTCCCAATTTAAAATACAAATCATCATTAAACAGTGGTTCGAACTGGGCGGCGAGCAGCCAACCTTTTGCTTGTAGCCCACCTTTTTGCTTAATACTAAAACGGAAATCTGATTGCAATGCAGGGTTTACAAGCACCAAAATCTCCCCAGTTAATGCACCTATTTTCGTTCCACCGATGTAAAAAATATCGGTCAACTTCGCGACATCTTCAATGGTTAAATCACTATATTTCGACATTAAACCAGAAGACAAGCGAGCACCATCCATAAATAACAGTAAGTTATGAGCGTCACAAACCTCGCGTAGCGCAACTAACTCTTGTTTACGGTAAACAGTGCCAATTTCGGTTGAATTACTGATATAAACAAGCTTAGGCTGGACAGTATGTTCATCATTATGTTCAGACAGCACCTTGATGATATGCTCTGGTGCGAGTTTGCCTGATGGTGAATCAACAGTAATAACTTTATGTCCTGTCGCTTCAATTGCCCCCGTTTCATGAACGGCGATATGCCCACTATCCACGGTGATAACCGCTTGGTGAGGTCGTAAAACATGGGAAATCGTTGTCAGATTAGTAATTGTACCGCCATTAAAGAAATGAATATCAGCACTAGGTTGGCTAATTCTTAATCTAATTTGAGCCGCGACCCTGCTACAAACCTCATCAGTGCCATAACCTTTGAAACGTTTTCCTGATAAATCATTTAAAATCTGCATAACTGCAGGGTGAGCTATTTCATTATAATCATTTAAAAAGCTATACATTCACTTACCTACCAATACCTAGTTATATTAATTTATAACCACCATTTATAGGTGTATCTAATTTATTATTCAATGATATTTTTTCTATATAAATACTAAATTTAACGATTAGTATTATTTAATCTACTGAGATGAAATATTAAGTCATTCATGGTCTATTTAATTGATAAATTGGAATATTGTAAAAGGCGAATTTAAGGTTGAGAACGCCTAAACGTCAAGTTATAGCGGTAAGGCCCTAACAACGGGTGTACACCTGATTTAATACGACGTACTCCATGATAATTTAACCGTGACCGACCGCCCCATACCAAGACATCCCCATGTTCTAAATAAACAGCGATTTTAGGCGCATCTCGGGTTGCCCCACCAAAATCAAATATTGTGGGTAGCCCTAAAGAAAAAGAAACAATTGGATGAGTAAAATCGGCTTCGTCTTTGTCTTGGTGCAATGACATTGCAGCGCCAACTGCATACCGGTTAATTAAGCAAGCATCAGGGATAAAATGTTCGAAGCCAGCGGTACTCGCTGCTGAAGTTGCCAATTGAACAAACGAAATCGGCATAGGTTGCCACGGCTGATTCGTGACAGGGTCACGCTGACTATAACGATATCCCTTTTTATCTGTCACCCAACCCCAGTCGCCGCAGTTAGTCATTGCTGCCGACATTTGATAACCATTGGGTGTTGCCATATGCCTTAATGGATTAGCAGTAATAACGTTGCTTAATGACTGCAATAATGCATCACTTTGCCCCAGTAAAAAACCTTTGAGTAAAAAAGCCTCTGGTGCAATTTGTACGATATTATCTTCATCAGGAAATAACATATTAGTCACTAGTCACTTTTTTATAATCCAAGTGAAGACTCTAATGGATATTAACACAGGAAAAAAGGTTGCTTAGCACAACAAATAAGCAACCATCAAAATACCTTTAACGTTGATAAGCTAAAGTGACTTTTCTTGTTTCCGCTCGTTGGCTCGCCCACACACTGAGTAAAATGACAACCATACCAATAAATTGCAAGGTGCTAAGTTGTTGATTGAGATAAAACCACCCTAAAACCACCGCACTCACAGGGCTTAAGAAACTCAGTGACGCAACTGAACTTGGGCCTAATATTGCAAGCCCACGGAACCATAAAGCGTAAGTCAATGCTCCACCAATAAGCGTTAGATACCCCAACCCGATTAAATTTAATGAACTTAACGGTGGCAAAGCCGGCTCAAACACAATGGCAAATGGTAATAAAACTAAGCCTCCCGCAGTTAATTGCCATGAAGTAAAGGTTAAAGCGCTCACTGGTGGCTGCCAGCGGCGACTCAAAACCGTCCCTGCGGCCATTGAAAATGCGCCTGCTAACCCTGCAACAATGCCTAGAGGGTCTAAGGCGGCATTCGGTGTTAAAAGTAATATTGCTACCCCGAATACCCCCGCTATTGATGCGATAATGGATACCGCTGATAACCGATTATTTAACAACCAGTAGCTTAGAAATAGTACAATTAATGGCTGTACGGCGCCAACCGTTGCAGCTACACCACCAGGTAAGCGATACGCAGCAATAAACAGTAACCACCAAAATAAAGAAAAATTTAAAACACCTAATATCACCACACGTAACCACCAAATACCCTCGGGAAGTTTTCGCAGCACGAGTATCAATAGTAACCCTGCGGGTAAAGCGCGCAATACCGCCAATGTTAATGGTATCCCTGCGGGTAACATTTCTGTTGTCACTAAGTATGTGCTCCCCCATACAATCGGTGCCAATGCAGTCAATCCTAAAACTGTTATACGACCCATATTTCTACTCTCTTAATTTATCTTGACCTCAAGATATGTGTATTTTACCTTGACGTCAAGATAAATAACCGCCATTATTTACCTATGGATAGAATAGATAAAATCACTCAACAGTGGGAAAGAGAACGCCCTGACCTCGATATTAGCCCAATGGGATTAATTGGTCGGTTGGGTAATGTCGCGTACCACTTAACTCGGGAAATGGAAAAGGTCTTCGCTCAGTTTGGTCTTAACCGTTCAAGTTTTGATGTGCTTGCAACTTTGCGCCGTGCAGGAGCCCCCTATACGCTAAGCCCAGGGGAAATGCTCTCAACGTTGATGGTTACATCGGGGACAATGACTAACCGAATAGACCAATTAGAAAAAGCGGGGTTAGTCATCCGCCATACCAACCCGGATGATGGCCGCGGTTTTTTGGTTTCATTAACAACTGAAGGCTTAACGCTAATCAACCAACTTATTGAAGTACATACACAAAACCAAGCTCGCCTCGTTGCTAAATTGTCACCACAAGAGCAACAAGCATTGAATCAGTTATTGCGAACATTCTTAGCGTCATTTGAGCCTAATGAAAAATAACACGCTGTCTTGAGAATAATACGAGGGGGAAATATCTCCCCCTCGTATTATTCATTGAATTGAAAAGGCAATGGCATTTGTAACCTTTCAAAACGGTCACATAAATAAACTAACTGTAATAGTACTTGGGGTTGTAAGTCACTGGAGGTAATCAATGGCTTAAACTGATTAGCCAACCAAAGAGCCCCCAAATCCTCAAGCGTTCTAATGACATACGCGATTTCATTTTGTTGAGTTTGGGATAAACATTGCCTTCCTGTACACGCTTGCGTTTCTAGTACTGAAAGTATCGGCCGAACAAGCTGGCTAGCTAACGTTAATTCAGGCACAAAAGCTTGGCTTTTTTGCTGTTTTTTCGCCATATATTCGATAATTTTATTAAAAAAACCGGAACGTTGCTTCTTACGTGGTGTACTTTCAAAGTCTAAGTAGAACAACTCAATGCTGTGTTCTTTTTTTAACCATAGCGTTTTAGGTACCAACTGAATCGCCTCTTGCGAATGATTTACCTGCACCGTAACAGCACAAATTGGCCATTGCTGTTTTGTAATAAAACGCAATTCTTCAATTTTATGGTCATCACTCCCTTGCCAGTTTAACCGTAAAAATGCTCGGTTTTTTTGTGAGTCAGTCACCGCCCATAAGACACATTGTTCTGTTTCATCCCAATAGAGTGGCTCATAGTCATCAATATGCAATAAAACGGGGGAAAACCTGTTGTCTTGTGTGAGTGTTGGCAACTCATTCGCCGCTAACTGCCAATCGGTATAACCAAAATCAGCTTTAATGTTAAGGTAATCATTGGTTGTTATCCCATTTTCTTGACTGCTAACGGCATAGCTTTCGCCAGTGGCTGATAATTTACCTTCCTCTGATACCCGTGGTGAATGCAATTTAAAGGGAGTTTTCATCAAACTCTCGGCGGTATGTTTCCATAACGCCAATGTTTGCCAAACATTTTGTCGATTAAACGTTGGGTCAAGGTTATTACTACGACCTTGCGTGCATTGAATGATTTTTTTATTTTGTCGATCCCAAAAGCTCAATGTAGCACCAATCGCACCACTTTCGGTTTTCCACCAATTTGCATCGATAGGCAATAAATCAAATTCCATGGGGTGATTGCTATACTGCCGTCTTTGCAACCCTTTGAGCTCAATAAGCTGATGTTCATTTGCTACTGATAATTGATGCAAATAAGCTGATATTTCAGCTATCAACCGTAAAACTTGCCCTTCATCCATTGTAAAGTGCTTATCAGCTAACCGCCTGACTTGCTGGCTAAGGCGTCTCATATAATTGGCTAAGCGAGGCAACCCTTCCGCACGCGCTGACATATTCAGTAATTGCAACTGGCTAGCACTGCTTTGGCTAATATGCGATAGCCCTTGTCGTAACATATCCTGAATGAATTGTTCTATTGAACTCATCACCATTTTATCATCTTGGCTAAGCACCTGTTGATGAGTTTGACTTGCGGTTAGTTCCTCAGGCCAACGCCACTCTTGGCCATGCTGAAGCATTAATTTTGCAATAATAGCAAGATGAACCGCATTTTTTTGTTTTTCGGGTAGTGATGAAATCATGCCCTGCAAACCACTACCACGCATATAAATAATTGGCTCATCATATTCTGGTAGAATGATTTTTAACTGGTTCGATTGCGCTTCATAAACTAATTCTTTTTCTTGCCACTCCTGTATAAATCTAAACGCTAAACGCATATCAGGCTTAGAAGCTTGCTTGAATAGGCTTTCTGGTAACAATGCTAATAATTCGCTTAGCACCGTTTCACTGGCTATCGGCTCCGCTGAATCAATTTCTGTGGTTGCATTCGATTGTACCCACAAAACGGCCGCTAAAATGTGTTTACAGCACCCTGTTGCTGGGCAATCACAAGTGGCTTTTTGGATCCCTTGTGCATCTAAAGAAACACGTTGCCCATCACTCGTGAATGTTCCAGCGTCTAAGTCTGTTGGGTTAACTTTTTGGTTTTCAACGTCTTTACGTGCACGTCGAAGTAACCCCACATTCGCAAATACGGCTAATGCATCGTCGTCATACTGTAAGTAACTGTTTTGCCAGCTCATTGCATGACCTCTGCTAACCATTGTGCAAAATGTTCCGGTGTTAATGCCGCAACATGCATCCCTCTATCAGCAAGTTTTTGGGCAATGTCAGGATCATAAACGGGCAGTGCCTCATCATCCAACGCCGCTAGACCCAATAACTTCACTTGTTGGCTATGTAGGCGTTGTGTGCAGTTGAGTAAATGATTGAGGGCGCCCCCCTCTTCAAAATCACTGATTAAGCTAATCACGGTACGTTTTGGGTTGCGGATTAAACTTTCGCAATATTGCATAGCTTTAGCGATATCCGTTCCGCCCCCCAATTGCACAGTCATTAACACTTCAACAGGATCATGAGCAAGGTGGCTTAAATCAACCACTTGAGTATCAAAAATCACTAAAGATACACGTACTGTCGGTAATGCCGCTAATATACTCGCGCATACAGCCGCATACATAATAGAGCTCGCCATTGAGCCACTCTGGTCCACACACAGGATCACATCCCACGGTAAGTGTTGTTGTTGACGAGAATTAAAATGAGGCGTTTTTATCACTAACCGTTGATTTTGTTTATCATAATTCTTTAAGTTGGCAGCAATAGTTCCTCGCCAATCAAAATTACGGCTGTTTGGGGCCAGTGAGCGTCGAAAACGATTACGCCGCCCTGTTAATGCATGACGAAATTGGTTACGCATTTGACTCAAAATATCATCCACCACTTTGCGTATAATATTTTTGACAGCATCACGGGTTTCTTCGTTCATCTTCCCGCGTAGGCTTAACAACGCTTTTGCGAGAGATTTTGTTGGCTCCATGGCATTTAGCGCTTGTGGGTCCTTTAATAAGCTACTGATCTCATAACGTTCTAATGCTTGGGATTGCATTCGCTCAAAGGTACTATTGGGGAACAATTTACGCGCTTGGTTTAACCAATTAACCGCCGTTAATTGAGAAGCATCTAAGGAACCATGGCGCCCAGCTTCTTGCTTTAAACCTCGGCGTTGGTATTCCCGACGATATAAAAAGTCCAAAGAGCGTTCTATTTTTAACTCTTCAGCACTAAAGACGGCCTGACCAAGTGCATTATCGGCATATTGCCCAAGTATTAAACGCCAGCGCTTAGCCAATTTAAGCTGTTCAGGGGTTAATATGACATTTTTCTGACTCATTATTTGCCTTCCTGAGTGCTAATAAGCCAATTTTGCAACCCCAGTTCAAGCAGCTGGCCTTGTAACTGTTGTTCGAGTTGAATCACTTGCATCATTTGTTGTTCATTAAATTCTGTTTGGTGCAATGTGAGCTCTTTTGCCTCAATCGCTAAGTCTTGTGCCACATATTGTGCCATTTGTGCATTTTGTTTTGGTGTTAGCTGGCTAAACGCAAACCGTAAATCAGGTAAAACCTGAATAAAACGCCCTTCATCCCATTCACTAAGCAACTGATTTAACATATCAATGAGTAATGGTATACGTAAGATCAACTCAGGTGCAGTTCGCATCACACCAATAAAATAGCCAATTGCCATTTCGGGATCACTACCAGTGCTGAACGCGCGTTTAATTTCCTCTATCAAGATGGTTTCATCAATTTTCGCCCCAAGGTAACGCAAAGCATCCACTGCACCTTTTAAAAGAGGCGCATGGTTTAACTGCCCTTCACAGCGGTCTAATTCATGATAAAAATCGATGCTATAATCATGATTTTTATTAATTTCAGGCATAAAAGTGATTAATTCACGACAAGCAAGTAATGCTGAAAAATGGTGTTCCTGCTGCTGTTCATCCCCTTGTGTAATTTGTGCAAAACAATAAAACGCTTGTTGCAACAGGGCATCTAAACGTGATTCGATAGCAAAACCATCTTCAATATCAAAGAATTGGCGCCCTCGCCACAGATGAACAAGCTTATGACCACAAGCTATCAAGGATTCAAACTTTGCATCCTGTTGAATATAGCCATCCAACAAAGAAAACAATGCAGGCATCCGTTGATGCAGCCCAATTAATGCAGCCTGCATAAGTAATGCGACCGCACTTTGGCTTGAACGACTAACGCCTTGCTGTTCTAGGTTTCTTTCCATTTCAAACAAACGGTTTAGCGCGATAGTTTTTAATTGTGTTCCTTGTTCCGATAAGGCAATCAATTCCCCTTCAACATTGGGCGTCCACGCGTATTGCCACTCTTCAAACAATAAATCCATTTGGTTACCAGACAAAAAGTTTGGCCCAGACAGATGCTTCGCAAAATGGATATCAAGAAATGCTAATAAATGTAGGAATCGGCTACGCGCACGATGTTGTTGATTACGATAGACATCTAAGCGACTCACTTTACTTAAGGTGTCATCAAGCTTGAAACGAAAACTTTTTGCCATTTCATAAGTTTCAGTGACCAACGGAGGCGTTGCTGTCCCTTTGGGGATTTTCCCGAGTAAAAAGCCAGAGAAACAGGTTTTTATTTCCTGCCAAAGCTCAATTTGGCTTTCATCTAAGCTACCTTTGATAAAAACACTTTGTAACCCATCTAACAGATCATATCGCCCAGGTCCGGCATGCCCACGAAAGGCAGCAAGACGAATGCTTTGCTCTGCGGCCAGTTTAACCGATAAAAAACCAGGAGCAGCTTCAAATTGCTTTTCACGTAAAACATGCGCAACTTTAGAAAGATAGGCAACACCTAGACGATTTCGATAAGCTTGCGTAGGCTGGTTATCTCCCGCCATCTGCGCTTGGCGTTGTTGTAACAATGACAACCATGATTGTTGGTAAAATGCAGGGGACGGCATTCCTGATGCATAGCCATTTAATGCATCGAGTTTGTCATAGCTATAGCGAATGAACCAAGCCTTGTCTTGTTCACCCAGTTTTTGCTGTTGGATAAACGTTTTTTGTTGTGCCGCAGAAAGCTTAAATTGTTGTTTGTGAGCCACTTCCAACCCTTCAAGAAGAGCAAGGGTATGGAAGCCCCCCGTTACCACCACAATTTTAGCCTGTGGATGTTGGGCTTTAATGGTTTGGATATGTGCTTGCATATATTGCTCACGCTGTATAGAACCTTCTGACTCAAGGACTTGGGGTTCATAATCAAGTCGTGCCAATGCACACCATATAAAGCTGTCCATAGAAAATGCAGGCCAATCTGCCAGTTGTTCAATCGTTCTTAATTCAAAAATTTGTTCCCATAATTCATCATGGTCACGGCAACCACTTTTCTTCGCAAGCTGGCTAATAAATAAGCTATGTACTAAGTAACGCTCTTTCTGCAAACTTTGAGATTGCATATCATTAGCTTCGTCTTCATTAACTTGCGCTGTCCATGGTAAGTCAATAAAACGTAGCTGGGCTTGGTATTGCTGACCTATTTGTAAAGCCTGCCATTCAGGGGAATACTCACAGAATGGGAAATAGGCAGAGCGAGTGACAGCGTCACTTTTATCATCTGTCTGTGTCGGTTTTAATTCTGTTTGCGCCATAATGGCGACGGGTGGCTGGGTATCATGATGTAATAAGCTCGTCAGTAGTTCATTAAAACTATCAGGTCCCTCGATTAAAACATAGTCAGGTTTGATTTGTTCAATCAAAGACAGCGTGCTGTATGCACATGCGGGACTATGATGCCGAATAGGTGCAAAGTAGATACCGGCTGATTCAAGTTGTTGCCTGTCGTGTAATGCATTTTCAATGCGTTCTGGTAAAGATATAGATAGCAAGCTCACCGCTGATTTCCCTAAGGGTTATTCGCCTTGAATGGCCTTTGCTGATTTAATCATCGTGACAATAAGTGGGTAGAACCATAGCGGCTCTACCCTTGTTATGAAAACTTATTGCCAAAATGCCCTCGATGCATCAAAAAAAGCTTTCCAGTCTTGGCTATGTTTTGCCCTTTCTCTCGCGACATTATCAATGTAATAACGCATCCGTTTAATATCATCAGGGTTATCTTTTAAAACCACACCGATGAGCTGCCGTGCAACTGCTCCTGCATTGAGCGTACCATCGCCTAAGTAATGGGCTTCAAGAGCACATGCATAAGCAATATTAACGGCCTCGGCTGTCGACATAACCGCGTCTGGCGTTTTAATATTGCCTCCATCTTTAGTATTTCCTGAGCGCAATTCTTGAAATGTCGTAACCAACAGCTCGATCACGTTGCTTGGGATTGTCACTTGACCGTTCAGGTCAGCTAACTCTGTAGCTAATTGCTTATTAATCAGTTCAATTTCAAATGCAGGGTCTTGGATTGGCCGCACGGTTTCAAAATTAAATCGGCGTTTTAGTGCTGATGACATCTCATGAACACCGCGATCACGCAAGTTCGCTGTACCAATTAAATTAAAGCCTTGTTTCGCGCTGATCCGTGCATTGTCTTTCATTTCAGGGATCATCATTTGCTTTTCTGACATCAAGCTCACCAGCACATCTTGTATTTCAGGGGGGCAGCGTGTGATCTCTTCAAAACGCACAATTTTACCTTCTTGCATACCTTGGTATAACGGCGAACTAACCAGTGCTTTCTCCGTCGGGCCTTCCGCCAATAGCAATGCATAATTCCATGAGTACTTAATGTGATCTTCTGTTGTGCCTGCGGTTCCTTGAATGGTTAAACCTGAATCACCACTAATTGCAGCAGCTAATAATTCAGATAACATGGATTTTGCCGTCCCGGGTTCCCCTACTAGCATTAGTCCTTGCTTACCTAATAACGTCACAATTGCACGGTCAACCAAAGCATCATCACCGAAGAACTTTGCAGAAATATTGAGTGATTCATCACCTAAAATAAATTGCCTAACGGCACGAGGTGAACGCAGCCACCCTTGTGGTTTCGGGTTTTGTTTATCCGCTTCGGTTAAACGTGCCAATTCATCGGCAAAACGAATTTCTGCGCTTTCACGCAGAACATTCCCTTGTGTTGTTTTATTTTTAGTCATTCCAAAATCCTACGTTAAACCCGCTTACCAAGGTGTTTTCTTTTCCCACTCAGGGTCAAAACCTGCACACGCATCCGCAACTTTTAAATAATCCGCATAGCTTTCAGCTAATAAAATAGGCGGGATATCTTTTAACTCGATATAACTGCGGTTCCATGAGCTTTGTTGTGATTTTTCAAAGCTTAGTGAAAATAAGACGGCTGGGATATTTTCCTCTGGCACATAGCTACCACTAAACTCGATATAGACATAAAAACCTAAACTAGCGAAATGTTTTGCATAATGGGTAAAACTTCCACCATCTTCCGCTTGCCCACGTTGGTAACCCATTTTCGTCAAGACGCCACGCAAGGTATAGGTGTCGGTTAACCACCCTTTACGGTCTTCAATTTCAGTTAATTTCAGATCCAGATCAGGGACTTTATGTTCCATTTGTGAAAATAAAAATTTCACTTTGTAATCTTTAAAGTGCGTTATCCACGCTTTTCGCTCATCTTCACTGACCAATGCAGCATGGGCTAATTTGATATAAGAATCAGTGGATAACGTGATTTCATCGTCATCTAAATTTAATAAACTGCCATCGTCTGATGGACGAAATACATTTAGAATGTTGTTGTCTTTCGTTTCTATCCAAACTAATTTTTCGATAAGCCCACGCATCACTGGGTGTGCTTGAATATATTCCTGCCAGTCTGCCGTTGTCCAAAGGCGCTCTGCACACATCGCTTCGTACAAACGTGCAGTTTGTAGTTCAATCACTTGCTTGAGCTCTTTTTTACTCGCAGTAAATAGTTTTTTAGATTCTTTAGCTAATTCTTCATTGTCTGTTTTGCGTGCAGCAGGTAATGCTTTGATTTCTTTACCTTCAGGATTAAACAAAACGAGTTTTTGCTGTGCGTCCAGTTTCGCGGTAAACGTGCGGTCACCGTATTCAAGTGCCAAGATACCTGTTTCATCCATTCCGGCTGTCGGTATCGTTCTATCTGCGAGTTCATCTGCGCTCCAACCATTACGTTCAGCAATTTGAGCAACAAGCCCGCGTGCTTTTTCCTGAACTGACGCGGTACGATAACGACGAGAAAGAGACAATAATAGTTGGATAATCAGTGGGTCATTACTCGTTGCAACCGCATCAATCATGGCTTCAATTTGTGCACGGCGCTGGTAGTGATCACGCATATAGTTACGCAATGTGGTCACGGCAAGATGCCCTTCAATGCCACAGATCAGGGCTAACATTCCTTTATCACTAATAGCGGAACCTAAATAACGGCGCAGAACTTCATTTTTTATCTCATTAAATGTCTGTTCTAAAGTATAGTTTTCATACTGACTATAATATTCAGGCCAGCGTTTCACCCAATCTTGATAATTAGCTAAGCGTTTTGGCGCATCACGTTCTGCTTCCGCCATTGCCATTTCTAATGACGGCCCAGCAATATCTTGGCCGATAAAGCTATTTAAAATAAAACTGCCTAGTTTCTTTTGGCTCTCCACCGAAAGCAAACCAATATAACGTTGTAGCAGCCCATTCCCTGCTGGCATTTTTAATTTAACCGCTAGGATCACCCACCAGCGAATAATATCTGCTTCTACGGGTTTATTATTTTGCCAAGTTAATGCCGGCAAAGAATCTAGGTTAAACCATGCCATACTGGCAGGCGCTTTCGCTTTTAGCCCTTTTTGCGCTTCAGCTAATAACACTTTAGGTGCAAGGTAACCAGAAATATCTTCCCCAAATTGTTCCAAAGCGGTTAATAAGGCCGCCCGCACAACTTCCCGTTTTTCTTTCTTTAATAAGGCGTAGAGTGGTTTTAATGAATCTGGATTATTTAAGCGTGCCAGCCATTCAATGGCAGTGACACGAATTTCTTGTTTGCCTGATTCTAACCCTTCTGCTGCATTAAGATGAATATTCGGTAATGTCTCTAGTAGTTTCTGCGCACTCAGACGATGGGTTTTATTTTCCCCTAGGGCCAACTCCATAATACGTGGAATAAATCGCGCAGGAATGGTCGGCAACATTGCAAGCACATCAATTCCACTCGCCGCATCATATTCTTGGTAATAGCGCTGAGTTTCTTGTTGAGGGATTAAACCCAATGCTTCTGCAATAAAATCTGGATGTTGAATGAAAAACGGCCAAACTTGTGCTGGCTGGTTAAAAATGGCTAACCCATTGGCATATGAGCGTAAGCAAAGGTCTGCAATCAACCGTGTTGCGTTTTTAAAATGACATTGTGTTAACGTTTTTTCTAATTGGCGCAATTCTATTTGCCCAAGAATTCTTGGTGGAACTTCCCGAGTAAGATGATAATGGGATAAATGTTCTTCATTTGTTCGGTTATGGCTAATCAGACGTAATGCATGGAATAACGTAAACTCAGGCAAGTTAGTAATACGTTCTTTAAATTTCACCACGCTATATTCATGGTCAGTAATAATTTCTTTACCTGAATTCAGTTTATCAATCACTTTGCAACAAGCTTGCGCATTGAGTTTTTGGAATTCTTTGTAATGGCGTTGCGCCCAATTGTAGCTGTGCTTCTGTTTCTTATTTTCTTCAATTTCATTTTCTGCATTTTCTTTTGCTTTTTGCAGCATTTCATTGAAATTATTAACTAAAATTTCTTTTGCACTTTCAGGCAGTGGTGTATCTTCTAATTCAACGAGTTCAGGTAACTCAGTCTCTTCAACTTGGCTGGCAGTATCCATGACTGAGAATCTCGAAATCGCACTTTCAATACTTTTAAGTACCGTTTTATTGGTTTCAGTTGTTAGTGCAGCTTCTAATATCTCACGGTGTTCCCCTATACGGGCAAATAAATCCGCGGCTTGGGTACGCTGTTTTGGTGTTCCCTCTGTTAGAATTTTTGTTAAATGTTGTGTGACCGATTGCGCAGGTAAAATTGCCATTGTCGGTTCCGCAGCCGCACGTACTGTTTTTAAAGAACTAGTAGCAAAAGCAACTAATATATCTGCGAAAAGCGTATAAAGCTCAACATCTTTCTTCAAAGTGTTGATTAATTGAATTTGCCCAGCAGCGGATAAATGATTGGCTAATGTATGCTTAATAAATGCTTGCTCTGCGATTAAATACGCTTTGAAACCTGGAATGGAAAATAGCCGATTTAAGTTATCATAATGATAATCGGATAAATGATGACGGTCGAAAATAATATATAAAATAGTGTTAGCCGGTTTATCAGTTTCTTTTGCGATGATTTCCGTTAATAGGTCAAAATGCCAATGTTTTCGATGTTCTAACTTAGTATCTCGCGAATTATCATAGGTTTTTGCAAAAGCATCGCCCATTAAATAACTCATCCATGACGGTAATTCAGGTGTTAATACTTTGATATTGATATCTTGGCATGCCGCCGCTAACACTTTAGCAAAACGGGCTATCTGTGATGCAGTAATGCCATCACCCACTTTTGAATATAATTTATGCCTTGCGTTTGCCCCTTGGCGAATTAATTTATTATATTGGCTCGAGTTAAAGTTATTTCCCCCCCACCACCAATCTACGGTGCCAGGTTTATCGAGTAAAATAACCGCTTTTTCGTTATCTAATTGGCTTAGTTGAACCAATACTTCTGGCGATTTTCCATCTAGCACATACTCTAAAACAGTTTTAGGCAATGCTTCATCTAATACTGACAAAGGCAAAAGCGCTTCTTGTAAATATTGTTCTGCAACAGGTGATTCTTTTTTCCCAAAAATTGAAAGAAGATTAAATGTGAACTTCGCCATGTGATATCCCTAAAAGTATTTATATAACAACTTCTTATCATTTTAATGATATCGTCACAATTTGATTATTCTTAATCATTTTTAATTAAGATATATCGCTCAATCTGCCCTGCCAATTTAAATTCTGCCTATAGGAATATCCCAGTAGATTTACTCTTGATAATTAACTTTTGCCCAGTAAATAATTTAATTAACTGTCTTATATCTCTATTTTTCTTTTTATTATGTTGATGGCAATTTTGATAACAGTTTGTTGTTATTTACATCAAATTTATTTCGCGAAGAAAAGCGTTGACTAAACACATAATCTAATATTAGACTAAAAATCCAATCAAGGTATTTTATGCATAATGAGGTAAATATGAGTCAACGGATTGAGTGTGTGAATGCACCGACACTCATTGCCCCCAAAGGGCATTATTCACACTGTGTTACTGCCAATGGTTTGGTTTTTATCTCAGGACAATTACCCGTTGATAAGCTCGGCAATGCGGTGATTGACGTGTCATTCCAAGAGCAAGCCTTGCTTGTGCTTGATAATTTACAAGCATGTTTAGATGCCGTTAACTGTAGTAAAGCACAGTTGGTTCAAGTCCGAGTTTATATCGCAGATATGGAAAATTGGCCGTTATTTAACCAAGTTTATGCTAATTGGATAGGTGACCATCGCCCAGCCCGTGCTGTCGCAGGTGTTGCTGAACTGCATTTTGGTGCAGCCTTAGAAATTGAAGCCGTTGCAGTGTCTGCTTAATTAATTATTATTCATTGGGGTTATATATGTCAGAATTAATATTACCGACTTATCAAGATGTGGAAGCAGCTGCACGACGCATTGCGGGTTTTGCGCATAAAACCCCTGTTCTCACATCAACCACCGCAAATAAAGAATTTGGGGGTGAACTGTTTTTTAAATGCGAAAACTTCCAGCGTATGGGGGCTTTTAAATTTCGTGGAGCCTTTAATGCCTTGAGCTTGTTAAGTCCCGAGCAGAAAAAAGCAGGCGTTATTGCATTTTCTTCTGGTAACCATGCGCAAGGTATCGCTTTAGCCGCGCAACTTTTGCGCATTCCAGCCACCATTCTCATGCCCAACGATGCACCTGCGGTGAAAGTGGCTGCTACACAAGGTTACGGAGCCACCGTTATCCGCTTTGATCGTTATAAAGAAGATAGAGAAATACTTTGCCAGCAACTCGCAGCCCAACAGGGGTTAACCATTATTCCACCTTATGATCACCCTGATATCATCTCTGGCCAAGGCACAGCAGCCAAAGAACTGATTGAAGAAGTGGGTGAATTAGATGCCCTATTCGTTTGCTTAGGTGGAGGAGGTTTACTCTCAGGGTGTGCCATTGCAACCAGAGAATTATCGCCTAATTGCCAAATTTATGGGGTTGAACCTTTAGCGGGCAATGATGCACAACAATCATTTCGTCGAGGGGAAATTGTACATATAGACACGCCAAAAACTATCGCAGACGGTGCCCAAACCCAACATCTAGGTAACTACACCTTTGCAGTAATCAAAAATAAGGTTGATGATATTTTCACTGTAACCGATGAACAGCTAATTGACCGCATGAAATTTTATGCAGAGCGCATGAAAATTATCGTTGAGCCGACAGGTTGCTTGTCCTATGCTGCTGCCCTTGCCCACAAAGAACAGTTCCAAGGTAAGCGCGTGGGGATCATTGTCAGCGGTGGCAATGTTGATATTCAGCACTTTGCACAATTAGTTTCATAAGTAGCTAACTAGTTTTATAAAGAATTAGTTTCATAATGATCACCACCCTTCATCTATTAGCAATACGAAAAATAGGTTAAAATTAGGGATTAACGCTTGATAGATGAAGGGAAATTGCATGTCAGATCAAAAAAATAATTCATTACTGGCTCAAGTTGAAATTATTGCAAAAGGTCTTAGTGAAACATTCGCCCCTTTTTGTGAGGTTGTTGTACACGACCTTAAAAATCCAGAGCACTCAATCCTGTCGATTCATAATAACTTATCTGGTCGCCAAGTTGGTGAGCCGACTACCGAACTCGGCCATGCAAGAATTGAATCTGAAGATTTTCCGAACATCATAGCCAATTATACCAACCAATTTTCCGATGGGCGCCCAGTAAAAAGTACTTCGATTGGTATTAAAGATGAGTCAGGGAAATATATCGCAGCATTATGCTTAAATCTGGATATGACGTTATTTAGAAGTATGCAAAGTATGTTATCGCAATTTATTGACGTGGGAAATAGCCCAATAAAAGAGCATATTGAGCCTAATGGGACCGAAGCGATTCGCATACGTATTGACCAATATGCAGCAGCCTTAGCAGCAACCCCACGCACATTGAAAGCGGACGAAAGAAAAAACTTAATTGAAGTGCTACGCAATGAAGGCCTGTTAGATGTGAAAAAATCCATGGAAACGGTGGCACAGCACTTAGGAATATCAAGGGCTTCAGTTTATTTGTATGCCAAAAAAGAAAGTTAACTATTTGCCTTTCTTAATATCTGTTTAACACTGATAGGGAAAAAATCATTCACATCTACGCCGACATTAATGGCTCGGGGCCCTAATACCGCTAAACGCTTAAACTGCTCAGGGTCTTTACCTGAATTATGAACATGTCCATATAAATGAATCGCATCACGGAAGAAGCCTTGCCATTCTAATATTGGGTAATGGAATAACACTAATTTCTGTTTTTGATATTCCAACTCATAATAGCTTTTAACCCATTCAAACAACGATTGGTCGAATTCAGGGTCGTCTAAAAATTTATCATGATTGCCGCGGATCAAATATTTTTTCCCCGCTAAACGGCGTAATATTTTATTGGCATCCGCACCACTACCCTTGTATAAAAAATCACCTAGTATGTAAATCTCATCATGATCAGTAACATACGCATTCCAGTTATGAATTAATGTATCATTCATGTGACTGGTGCTTTTAAACGGGCGATCACATAGGTTAATAATGTTCGAATGGCAAAAATGGGTATCTGAAATAAAGTAAATCATATAAAACCTAAAAATATATTAATAATTATTCTACTCAAGCAAACGATTTGCTTGCTAGCTATCATATCTCAATGATTTTTAATTGCTTTACAGAATTGACTGAAAAACAGATTTATATTGCATTGCCATGGTATATTTCAATTATATCATAGGTAATCATTGCCATTTTTTATGGCTCGCAATTACAACGAAACTACGGCATATAAATAGTTCTATTTATTAATAACAATTCCGGAAGAAAAATGACCGAAACCAATTCAGTTCCACTTTTTTACGATTCATTTGGTACACCAGATAATCCCACCATTGTTCTGATCCCTGGCTTAGGTGGCCATAACATTAGTTGGACGTCAGACTTTTGTCAGGAGATTGCAGATGCCGGTTTTTATCTCTTACGTATAGATAACCGTGATGCGGGTTTATCTCATCATATCAATGAGTTCCCACCTATTGATTTAGGGGTATTGATTGAAAAAATGCAAAAAGGTGAACCTTTCGCGATCCCTTATACTTTATTCGATATGGCTGAGGATATTATCCACCTCTTGGATACATTATCTATTGATAAAGCCCACGTTATCGGCCGTTCCATGGGCGGAATGATAGCACAAATAGTGGCTGCAAAGTTTCCTGAGCGTACACTCTCTCTTTGCGCGATCATGTCATCAACAGGGAACCCAGCACTGCCACAAAGCGCTCCCGATGTTATGCAAATGCTGATGAGCCCAAGTGCTAACCCAAAAGAAGATTTAGAAGGGTATTTATCAGGACAGCTTGCGTTTTATCGCCGGATCAGCTCAACGTTTGGCCCATTTGATGAAAATTATTATCGTGAATATATACTGCAGTCACTCACACGCAATCATTCACCGGAAGGAACAAAACGCCAAATTGTTGCTGTTGCCGTCACCGGAGATCTGCGTCCTTATATTCAGCAAATCAACGTCCCTGCATTGGTTATTCACGGTTCAATTGATCCGCTCTTTCCTTTAGCTGCAGGAAAAGACATTGCTGACAATATTCCTAATGCAAAATTGGAGATTATTGACGGTATGGGCCATGAAACGCCACCAATGATTAATCCACTAATCGCTAAATTGATAATTAATCACTTAAATCAATAAATTAACATACTAAGGCTCTAAAAATGAGCCTTAGTCATCCTTATAACCAACCTTGTTTCTTATGCTGTGCACAAATTGGACAAATATGGGTATTTTCTTCCCAAGAAGAAAAAGGTAAATGGCAGGTATGACACTGCGCATCATAATAATGGAAGATTTTCGGCACGTTATTTTTAGCTGTATAGCTTTGTACATGAATAGATTTAGGAAAACAAACGACTTGGCAACTCATACAACCAGTACAACGTTTTTCATCTATCAAAAATTGGTTATTTTCAATTTCTATCGCATGCTCATCACACATCTTGGCACAAGCGCCACAAAGAATGCATTTTTCCGTGTCTAGTTCGACCTTAAACCAGCTATCTTCAGGGTAAAATTGTTTTCTTGCATTTAATCCTGTTTTCACCTGCCCCTTATCTAACGGCTTTGAATCCAATTTTTGACGAAATAGCATCATCCGACGACCGCTATCGACTTGTTCAGGCTGAACAATACGTAATTGCCAAATAGGTTCTTGTAATGTTTTGAGTTTTAAATTTAATGCCGCAATCGTTGGCAACCATTTATCAACCCAGGGTTCAGCGATTTGCATACCTCGAATGCCATATTGCCGGTGCCAAACAATCAGTTCGTCCGCATTAGCAATCGGCTCATCATGGTTTACTATCAAGAATTCCCCTTGATAACTACGTTCATGGGGTTTGATATTTTCGATGGCATCTACAGGGCAAGCAAATAAACAATTACCACATTGAAAACATAATTCATTATTAATTTCTGCATCCATATGGCTAAACGATACCGCCCCCACAGGACAACTGGTGGCACAATTATCACAGATGCTATTTTTCAGGCGTTTTCTTACGCACTGACCGTTAATTATGGGTTCAGGAGGCAGCTCTAAACTAATAAAACGTCTCATTGCTCTACACTCTCCCGTTACAACAAAAATAACTTATTTAAAAATTGTTATATTTAATAGTTAAATTCTAGCATTAATTTTTACACTATTTTAGTACAACACTCTGTAGATAAAGATGATTTGGGCTAAATAATTACTTAAAAACCACAAAACTCTCTGTATTTTGGAGCCTTGTGGTTTACGCATCCTTTCTAACTCGCTTTTTTCATATAATTATCAACAAGGTTGGTGGGCTCCCAATTCTTCTGTAAATATTCAATATCCTGAATACCAATACAGTTTTCTTCGTCTTGTAGGCGTAGTGTCGCTAACGTCTCCACTAAATGATTCAATTTTTGTTGGGTAGAATGCTCATTTTGCCCCTCTAAAGACTGCACATGAACTACAGTGGGAGCTATCGTATTCGGATACTGAAATATTTTCACACTACGTCCCTGATCTGAAGTATAAATATATCGAGTTGCATTACTTCGGTGGTCAGGTTCTTCTCGAATAACGTTCTTATTAAAATTAATGAGGTAAATCGTGTTTTCACCGCCAAGGCTATACAACGAATTCCAGCCTACAATTTCGCCATTGATAATAAAACTATTTTTTCCGCTAGCATCTGTTAACAACCCATTTGAACCATTAGAGATGAAGACATCATTCCCTTCACCACCATATAAATTGGTATCACTTGTTGATGCATAAAGAACATTATTTCCGTAAATACCATCTGGAATTGAAATGGCTCCAGTTACCGCTTGCGCTTTAAATACCCGCCCGACCCCACTTCTATCCCAAACTTTTTGTTCTGGTCCCCTTGTCCGAATAAACAAGCGCCTAAATGGTGTATTTTCACTAATATGTATATTTTTTGTCTTTGTATCAAGAATTGATGAAAAGCTTAACTCGTTAGAAAAATTTTTAAACTCATCCATAGGGTGCCAAATCTGTTCTGGCGCTAATTCTCTTTTATATTGGCACTGTTCAGCAAGGTAGCGAACTAAATGTGCCATACCATCATTATGAATATGGACTGGCATATGGGAGGGTAACCGCTGATGATGATAAACTTGATTATTGCTATTTTTATTATTTTGGGGCATTTTTACTTTGACTGTGCGCAAATTAGATTGCGATGTGTAAAAATGATAAGTCTCTCCCCGTTCGTCTATGACCTCATACTGTGCTTTAAAATTAAATAAATGAATGTTATTAAATCCAACTTGATCTAATATTTCTGTATTACCGCCCCCTTTACTTCCATCAATTAAATAGTGGTCATCCCCTCCTTGTCCATCAAGTTTGTCATTACCCAAGTCAGATAGAATTAAATCACTATTTTCACCACCATATACATAATCATCACCGTTACCTCCATACAAAACATTCACTCCTCCATTTGAAATAATAATATCATTACCTTCCCCTGAATTTATGATATTTCCTATCATGCTGTTGTCTTCAATTAGGTCATCACCATTGTTTGTATCTAGAATAGGATAACGAAAATTATATCCCTTAGGAATTTTTATGTAATCATCATTTACTGTTGGTAATTCCAAACACTCAATTGGTTCAATGTTATGAGAATCCTGCCCCATTTTTATCCTAAACAAATTTCCATGACCGTCTTTAATGTAAATTTCTTTACTTATTGGATATGATAAATTAATGAAGCTAATTTCAATTTTTTCATTACTGAATTTATCATATAAAAATATTGATGTTCCCAGTGCCTTGATATCAAATCCATTCTCATAAGGTAATAAAATGGTCATATCAAACTCATCTTCCATTTCTGGTTTAATATTTGAAAAATCAAAAATTATTTTACCTTGAAAAATCTGATCTGGGTTAACTTGATAAACATCTCTTCCTTTAGTAACCATGATATGACTGTTTCTACTGACCATTAAAAGGTGGTCATCATTACTCTCTCCTTTATATTCTAACTTACTCGCTAACCCATGAAATTTAAAATCTCCCCATAAAGGTTGATCATATATTTCATTATCAACTGAAATTGTTTTTTCACTCTCATCGATACTTATTGTAGAGCTAGCGCCTCCCTGATAAGTAATATTAAAAATATTTTCACTTATAATGTGTGAAGCACTTGAATCCAAATGGTTTAGCTTAGTATTTAATACAAATCCGTCCTTTGTATATAATTGATATCTATGAAATATTTCCCTACCATTATTATCTATTTTATACGTGTTTTTTAAAGTAACATTCAGTGTTAAAACTTTCGTTTCTGACTCTGCCGATTTTATTTCAATATTTAATATGAGATCATTACCAGAAATACTGGCATCCTTTATTTCGCTTAACATATACCCTAAATTTACTCGGCTTTGGCCTTGTGTATTTTCAATAATTACAGCTGATAATTCTAATAAATTATCATTTAATTCATCTTGATTATTGTGCCAATCAACACGACGTAGAAAATAACTATCATTACCTTCTCCACCATTGACTATCCCTGATTCAAATATTAATTGATCATCCCCCTCCATACCTTGAATAAATGCAGTCATTGCCCCTGCATCTAATGTGTTGGATTCTTTATTACCTAATAATTCTGCTGTCGTAGAGATATCTCCAATTAGCATCACATCATTAACATTGCGCAAATGAATCGTCTTAACTTTATGATTAATGAAGGCCACCTCTGACGTTCCCTTGTTCAAATCGATATCTATTTTACTGTTGGATGGAATGTCTTTAATGATTATACTATTATTCCCTCCATTACCATCAAAATAAATTTCGTTAATTTCTTCAATGTTATTATCAAATAATAATGATAAATTTGTAATATCATCTTTTTCGCCGCCTACGAGAAACTTACTCCCTGCATTGATGTTAAATAAATTTTTTGAATTTTTTTTCCCAACGATAATATCTATTCCATTCCCTGGGTTAAAACTAATATTTTTTTGCTTTGCTTCATTTTCATATCGGTAACCAATATTTTGCATGCCTTCATAAATAACCCTAGGCTTCTCACTTAATAATTCTCTTGCAATATCAATAGGCTGGTTTAAAAATTCATTCCCTAGTCTATTCACTCTGATATCATTATTTATATCAGGGTGAATCGTATTGGTATAATTATTTCTGGCCTGGAATAGCCGTAACTCTGATGCTGATAATGAACTTAGTTGTGTAGCAACCGACTGTTTTTTCTTTATGTTATAAAAAGTAGTTAGTTCGTTTTTATGTAAAAATTGTTTTAGTAATAAGCTATCATACTCAGGATTAAGTACAATAATGTCATTGGCAACCTCCTCGCCAATATTTTTATAAGCGATAGGAGCCGTTTTATTCACTAGTCTAAAACGATAATTAAAGTTCAGTTCATTGACCCTTTGTGTTTGAAAGCTTTTTACCCAACGATTATCTTGAGAGTCATAATGATAATTTTCCCGAATAAAATTAATTTGCTCGATGGTATAGTAAGGCCCTATTTCATCACTATCAATATGACTAAGAGGTCCACGGTTATCCACACCAGCAAACTCTGCACTACTAATTATTTTTGAGTTATTTCTATAATAAATATAATGTTTGATATGTTCAACAAGGATCGGTTTACCAACCAATTGTAAGTGTTCATCAAAACCTTGATATAAAAATGACGACTTGAACGTATCTAAGTCTTGTTGCCAATTTATATTTTTGAAGTGTGTTAAATGCTGTTTATAACTAAATCGATTTAATATGTTGTCTGATGGAGGGAAACCAAGTGCAGCACGAATACCTTCTCTGGCTTTTTCATCCCAGCATAGAGATTCACCGAGTTCCTCTTCAATTTTTTCTACTGCGCGAATACCTGTATATACCATCCCTCCAATTAATAAGGAACCTGCAACAATTAAACCAACGACAGGTATTACCGATGAGCCAATGATTATACCAATTATAGTTACACCACCCACAATAATGTTAGCAATTGACAAAGAACCATTCACAATTAAGTCTTGGCGCTCTTTATCATTTGTAACCCTGTCTAGTTGTTCAAATGCTTCACAAGCTTGATAAATATCTAATCCCATTCCAATTAAATTAAATATAATTGTAATACGAGCTGTAATTTTTGATGATACATTAAATGACCCGGCTTGTTTGTAAGCCAGCTTAAGTAAAATGGGCTGCAAGACCATGTCCCCATAATTAAAAAATGCATTTGCACAGGCCAAATCAAGGTTTTTCTGTATTTCTCGTCTTTCTTGTTCTGATAGATTCGGATTATCTAATTCATCGATCAACTGGTAAACAGAGTTGATTGTTAGAAATATCCCTGTAGAACCAATTCCTTGCCCAAAATAATTAGCTATTTTTGCATAAGTTGGTAATTTAATACCGATGCGTCGTAAATCTTCTATAGTCTTATTCATACCAACTGGATTATCGAGTTGTGATTTCTGAATAATTTGGAGCTGTTCTTGTAGTACGGCCCTTGGTTGGATCATTGAATTAACATCAATTCGTCTTGTTATATGATCATCTTGTAAACTCTTATTAATCATTTTAATTAAATTAATGTCTTTTTCATTTTCAGTTAAAAAGGTTAACTGAAATGCTAATTTATCAGGATTAAATTTAACATTATCCTCCCAGTTTGGAAGCTGAGTATGTTTAAAATCTAATGGTTCGCTATTTATTGTAGCCCCAATATCTCTAAGTTTTTTTAATGATGTTACCTGCTCGCCAAAAATAATTTCCGAGTCATTAGTCACTGATATTTCTGATGACTTGAAAAAGGTATCCAGCTCACTCATAATGCTTTGCCGCATACTGAGGTATGCTTCACTCTCTGTATTTATGATTTGCACTTCACCAAACAAGGCTTCACCCACTTTGTGCTTAAATCCCGCAATATTTCCTCTGGTTGATACTGAGCCATCCTCTTGCGTTATTTCTTGGTTAATATAATCATTAAAAACATTAGATAAGTGTTTCTTTGCCTGATTAAATTCTGAATGGCTAATAACAAGTTCGACACCTGTCGTATCAGATAAAGTCAAAAAATACTTATCATTACGTGAATAGCTTATAATCCTATATGTTTCCTCATCACTTTTAAAAGAGATAATCTGATTATTTTCCATATTATCAAATAATAATATATGAGATTGCTCATTTATTTCATTAGAAACAGCCCCTAATAAATCAAAATTAGATTGATATATTTCATCAAATTTATTGAGCACTTCCTGCTCTTTACTGGTAATATTACTTAATTCTTTTTTCCGTGTTAGCTTGGTTAAAACTTCAAATTTTCTCTTAATTTGCAAACTTTGTTCGTCAGTTAAATTGCTATGCTGTAAAAGGCGTAAAAAGCAGATATTCTCAAATGAATGTATTTCAACTGGCAATTTATTTACTGTAACATTGAACCCCACTTTATATGATAACTGAGATAATGCTGCATAATTAGATTTTCGTTTCTCATGTAAATCTAAAGTTAATCTAAATTCTTTTTTTAATGACTTTGCGTTTCCAAATGGGGTTTCAATATCTATATAGAGGATTAAAAAATCATCCATATATTGATTATATTCTCTTAATTTTATTGGATCTTGGACTAGTTTTAAAACTTCTGCATGATTAAAGCCTTGCCCACTAGGGAATAGCTCACTCAAACGGTTTATAGACTGCTTACTTAAGTAGTTTATTTTTTCAGGTTGGAGGCTCAAAAACTCTAAAATATTTTTTACTTCAATAGCTTGCTGTTTAATCCTAGTGGTGTCATCATCAATAAATATTGAATTCCACATATGAGAGAAATCATTTTCATTCTCAGCGTCACAAATTTTATTAATTTTTTTACTGATAATGGGGTCATATGCTGCAATATTTAATTTGTTCTTATCGACACTTCCATCTTGGAATGTAAAATACCCTTTTAAATAAAGGTGTTTATTAATATCAATATGCTCTGCTAGTAAATTACCTATACTAATATCTTCGAGTAATGCTTTTATTTTATGTCTTGGTTCAAAATTATTTTCTAAAAAAATTTTAGTATATATCCCATTTATTTTTAGCTTACTCGTCAACTCCTCGCCAAAAATCGCCTTTTCTTCTTTTGTCAAAAGTGCCTTTTTATCGGTTAAATATAGAATAATATTTCCTGGCATTTTAAAAGCATATCTTGTTTTTAATACATTCAATGAGTTAGCATAGTTTTGAATAAAACCAGGTTCAGAATGAAGATTATCTATTAATATCCACTGTTGTTTAGATGCTTTTAGTAAATGTTTTATATCTCCATACTCTGAAAAAAATTCCATCGAATTCGGGTTTACCTGAAACACTAATGTATTATCGGGGGAATATTTTACTAGTTCTTCTGCATATTTTTTGCCTATAGAGCCTCTCCCTGAACGAATAATAATTTTGACAGTATCATTAAATTTCTGTGGATTAGCATTGACATCGTTTTTATTAATCATTAACCATAATGGTGTTTCTAATATTCCAACATTTTCATATTCACGAATTAGTTCACTTCTAAAATCACTATTAAATTGAGTATCTTCCGCATTTAACTTCTGTTTAAAAATAGCGTATGCATCATGATTAAAAGCCACTTTTTTAATCAAATCAATATCGATTTTATACTCATTATTTGGATCCCTAAAAATATCCATAGTAGTAGAATGGTCATCTTTGATTAATTGCCAAACTTCTAACTCACCACTTCTTAGCTCATCGATAAAATATAAACTGGCATGCTTTCCATTAATATAGCTCTGTTGGTTAGTTTGGTTAACATTAATTTCCAACCGCCAATTCTTAGTAGACTGTTTTTCCCCTGCTAAATTATATGGCCAAGTTATTTTTTTACTGTCACTCGTGACACCGATAGGTCGATTATAACCTACTACTGGAAGATATATTCCATGCTTAGCTAATTCGACACTTGCCCTAAAAACAAAGTTTTCATTTACCCCCCCGCGTCCTAATTGGCAGCCTGCCAAAACAATCTTATTAGGTGGATATACCTTCAGTACATCATTTTTAAGATACTTCAACCCTGTAATAAGTTGGTAAGCTTGGTACCCTTCAAGGTGGCTTTGCTGGTTACGTCCAGTATATTGACCATGGCCAATAACCGCCCAACGTATTTTCCCGTTAACTTGAGTTTGTAAATCACCATGTAGTACTTTCCACTGTTCATTTTTAATATCAAACTGTATAACAAGCGAATTACTAGGAAATTTTGCTAATAATCTCCCCGTTGATTTAGCTGCTGTGTCATCACCTCCGATTTGGATTAAAACATGATAATTATATGTCGAGTCACTTGTAGGCCGACTCATTAAATGATGAAAAATTGTAAGCCTTGTGAATTCATCTATAGGATTAAACCAGTTAGATATATTTTTAAGTTCGGAAGACTGCTCCCCTACTAATGGACTGCCATCTATGTGTTCCGTTAAAAATATCAAATCATCATCTTTATTAATTATTTTATCATTAGTTTTCTTATCATTTACATTTATCATCTGAGTTTTCTTTCCATGTCAAATTAAAGCCCATCTTCAACTTAACAATATTGCCACATCAGTAAAATATATAAAAAAAACAATTAAGACTAACTACAATTAACAACGCTCAATATAATTTCCCTATTAAAATATAAACCATCAAATCGATGTGATACACAATCATTTTAAGATTATATTATGTTTACTTGTAATTATATTATATGCGTGTAATTATTTGGATTCATTTCTACTTTCTACGAAGGCCATATATGAACAATTTCGAATTTTATAACCCCACTCGTATCATGTTTGGTGAAGGTAAAATCAGTGAACTTGACCGAGTTGTCCCTAAAAATGCTAAGGTTCTTATTTTATTTGGCGGTGAAAGTGCAAGAAAAACAGGAACCTTAAATGAAGTTGAGCAAGCTTTAGGATCTCGAGCATTCGATCATTTTGGTGGAATTGAGGCCAATCCTCGCTATGAAACATTGATAAAAGCTGTCGATAAAATTGAAAAAGAAAGTTTCGATTTCTTGCTGGCGGTGGGTGGTGGGTCCGTCATTGACGGTGTTAAATTTATCGCGGCAGCGGTAAATTACCCAGGCGATAAATGGGAGGTGGTCACAAATAGAGGCACGACTATAAAAACGGCGCTGCCCTTCGGTACAGTGTTAACATTACCTGCTACTGGTTCCGAAATGAACAAGGGTTCTGTAATTACTCGTGAAGAACTGCATTCTAAACTTGCTTTTATGAGCGACCATGTATTTCCTCAATTCTCTATTCTTGACCCAGTAAAAACCTATACTTTACCGACTCGCCAAATAAGTAATGGTGTTGTTGACGCTTTCGTTCATGTTATTGAACAATATTTGACTTACCCAGTGAATGCTTACGTACAAGATGCATTCGCAGAAGGCTTATTGAAAACATTAATAGAGATTGGACCTAAAGCGCTTGAGACTCCAAAAGATTATGATATTAGAGCCAATTTAATGTGGACAGCCACCTTGGCTTTAAATGGTTTAATTGGTGTTGGGGTACCACAAGACTGGTCTACTCACATGTTAGGCCATGAAATCACTGTGCTGTATGGTTTGGATCATGCACAAACACTCGCTATTGTTCTACCATCCATGCTGACGGAAAAATTAGCCCAAAAACAGGCCAAATTAGTGCAATATGCAGAACGAGTTTGGGGAATTACGTCAGGTTCTGACCAAGAGAAAGCATTAAAAGCCATTGAGTTAACTCGAGAGTTCTTTGAAAAAATGCAAGTGGGCACTCGTTTTAGTGACTACCAATTGACCCAAGAGATTATTGAACCATTAGTTAATAGCTTAGCTGCACACAATATGGTGAAATTAGGTGAGCACCAAGATATTAACTTAGATGTTAGCCGCCGCGTATATACGGCCGCTTTATAATCTCCTCCCTCTCGAAAAGGTGCAAACTTGCACCTTTTTCTTTTTTATCACCGAAAGTCCTTTTCCTTATAACTCATTTAAATTTATCGGTTATTACAACAGCATATAACGTTTAATTGGCTAGATTGTATTTCATATTGCCAGATTTTTAATTGAGAATGGCACATTAGCATCAGCAAAATATTGTTTTCAATTTTGAGCATTAATCACCATATCTCACCACTGTAAATTTAGGTATTTTATAGCTTACAGATAGTCCGAAACAAATATATAACAACAATTAATAAGTTAGGTTGTGAGCCATGTTATCTAAATTTAATATATCAAACAGTGCATTACTTGCATCATCTCTGCTCTTAACGATTGGGCGTGGTGCAACATTGCCCTTCATGGCTATTTACCTAACCCGTGAATATAAGATGGCTATTGATATTGTCGGTGTTGCAATGTCAATGGCTATGGTGGTTGGTGTTTTATTTAGTATGGGCTTTGGTATGTTAGCAGACCGCGTTGATAAAAAACGCTGTATGCTATTCGCAGTTATCGCCTTTATTTGTGGGTTTATTGCGATACCTATCGTGAATAATGCTATTTTAGTCATTATTTTCTTTTCGTTAATAAATTGCTCTTATTCCGTATTCTCAACGGTACTAAAAGCCTATTTTGCAGATACCCTTACGGTTGCATTAAAAGCAAAAATATTTTCCTTAAATTATACCTTCATTAATATAGGCTGGACTGTTGGTCCTCCCATTGGCACCTGGTTATTAATGTATAGTATTAACTTACCATTCTATTTAGCTGCAATTTCAGCCGCTTTTCCAATCTTTTTTATACAACGGTTTGTACAGAGCATAAAACCGATACCATTAGAAGAAGGCCAGACCCGCAAATGGAACCCTGTCTCTATGCTACGAGACCAAGTGCTGGCATGGTTTATTTTATCAACTTTCTTAGGTTCATTAGTTTTTGGAACTTTTACCACTTGGATATCCCAATATGCCATCACCGTTGCTAACAGTGATTTTGCCCAAGTGGTTATCGGTGTTATTTTGCCCGTAAATGCTATTGTCGTAGTGACGTTACAATATACAGTCGGTAAACGTATCACTCCAGATAACTTAAGAAAATTGATGACATTAGGTAGTCTATTTTTTATTTTAGGGTTGGCAACCTTTATGTATGCCCATGAAAACTTATACCTATGGGCTCTTGGCGCCTTTATTTTCACTTTAGGTGAGTTAATCTACGCCCCTGGCGAATACATGTTAATTGATAGTATTGCTCCAGACGGAATGAAGGCCAGTTATTTTTCGGCTCAATCTTTAGGGCTACTTGGCGGTGCATTTAATCCGATGTTAACAGGAGTTGTATTAACTGAACTTCCCCCCTATTTTATTTTCATTATTCTTATGTTTATTACATTTTTAGCCTGGCTATCCATGCTAAATGGAATGCGTCTAAGAAAAAAACAATTATTAGTTACCCAATAGCATTTTTTCTCCACTGAAAAACATTTTCGGTGGAGAAAAATGACCAATCTACTGCCTTTTTATTCTCTGTCTTATCGGTAAAACTAAACAAATAGCTGAACTCAATAATACAATAGTCATGATTATAGAAACCTTAAGATAATTTTTCGAAATGAGTAAAGAAAATATTGGTAATGCAGATAATAAAATCAAGTTGTTAACACTCTCGGATATAGACAAGACAAAACCTTTATTCTCTGCACTTTGCCTTGCTAACATTGCGGTGCTTATCGGAGAGGCCAATCCTAACATCCCACCAATAACAGTTAAGCATAATCCATGACCAATTAACGAAAGCCATCCACTAAGAAATAAGATAATCGTTACTATGATTATTGAAATAATAACCACGAGTTTTGTATTATTTGATACTTTAATTTTTTCAATTTTTGCAACTAAGCCATTGCCAAATAATAATCCCATCCCAAATAATCCCATTAAGCTACCAACCTCCGCACTTTCTAAGTGGGATCGTTGCCTTAATATTTCACCTGCAAGCAAGAATATACAAACTGATACCCCATTCCATAAACCTTTCGCTAATATGAGTCTGGTAATACCTACATGTTTAATCGCTTTAAAAGATAATTTTTTTCCGACAGTTTTTTGAGAGTGCGGCAGTGTAAATAGCCCTATAATGAATACGACTAAGCACCCTATCGCGGTATAAATAAAAGGGGCGTACCAAGCAAAATACTGGACTAATATCCCTGCAATAATTGGCCCCGTAATAATACCGACAGTCATTCCCACCATAATACTCCCCATTGCTGTAGCTTGTTTACTTTCACTAATTACATCAGCAATAAGTGCGAAGATAACGGGAACAAGTGCAGCAGAAGCCAATCCTCCGAAGCCCCTTAAAACAAGTGCAGTCAATAGATTAGGTGAAAAAATAATGACTAAACTATCGAGTGATAATAGCAAAAGAGCCATAAGCACAATCTTTCGTCTATCAATTCTATCTGATAAAAAACCAATAATAGGAGCTGCCAAGGTATAGGCCAACGCATAAGCCGATACCAACCACGTAATTTGGTCAGGTTGAACATGAAATACCGTTGCTAACGGCGATAAAATAGCCGATAACATAAATTCTGCGGTACCAACAAGGTATACCGCTACTGCCGACAAAAGCAGTAAGTAATGAGTAGAAGTCATAGTTTTCTCGTTTTGATATATATTGCATTATCCAATCAGTGCTTATGATTGGTATCGATATGGTTTTATTTAAAAAAATTAGGGGAGTTTTTTGGCAGTGAGTAGCTAGTTGTAAGTAACGTTTAAATACTGGAAGTATTGAGATGATTAATTAAGGTAACAAACTGGAAGATAAGAGCGAATAGAGGTCTATTAAATCTTAAACTTTAATTAAATTCAAGAGATTCCTGAAAAGTTAAATATATATTAACAAATATTCCATCATCTTAAATTTAGAAAAAATAATTGCTATCTGATTTCCTTGTTACTATGCATTTAATACGTAATATTACCCATTCAAATACACTAATTCCTGCGATTAATCGACTATTAGCCACTTCTATGTCAAAAAAAACTCTCATTATCTATTTTATAATGTACAAACAATAACATGATAGTTGCTTCCATATTTGGTTATTAAATCAATAGAATAGTTTATTTAATAATCACATTAAAGCATGTTTAGGCTAACGGAAGGTATATAAACATGAATATTATCACTCGGCTTAAATTCGTTTCATTCCTACAATTTTTTATCTGGGGATCATGGCTAGTTACTTTTGCATCTTACCTATTCAATACATTACATTTCAAAGGCGGTGAAATCGGCTTAATTTTTAGCACATTAGGTATCTCAGCCTTATGCTCACCGATTATCATCGGATTTATTGCAGATAAAATTAATAATAGAAAACTTGTATACACTACATCACATATCATTTCTGCTGTATTTTTAATCGTAATGGCTCATAGTGATTCAATAACCCTACTATTTATTGTGACATTAGTTCATCTAATGTTTTATATGCCGACTATTTCTGTTTGTAATAGTATTGTTTTTGAGATGTTGAGCGCTGAAAAGCTCGATTCTGATGTTTATTTTCCTAAAATACGCGTTTATGGTACCTTAGGCTTTATTGTCGCTATGTGGACAATTAGCTTATTAAAATTGGAAATGAGCTTTTATCAATTATATATTGGTGCTATTGCATCGATTGTACTCAGTATTTTTTCTATTTTCTTTATTTCAACACAGATCTGTAAAATTGAGAGAAAAGAAGAAAAACCCAGTTTTAGTTGTCAAAATATTATTTTACTATTTAAAAAAGGACGAGTTGCAGTATTTCTATTCTTTGCCATGTTATTAGGCTCTGTTTTACAAATTACCAATACCTTTGGCGTTCCCTTTTTACAAGATATGGCATTAATGCCTGAAGCTAGAGGCTCGGTTTTTTCTGAATATCCCACAATCTTTTTATCAATATCGCAATTTTCAGAAATTATATTTATTTTGCTTTTACCGCTATTACTCAAAAAATTCAAAATTGAAGCTATCCTATTTATGAGTATGATCGCGTGGATTTTACGATTAGGTTTATTTGCTTACGGTGATTTCACTGTGATTGGTACTATCGCTTTATTTTTATCCATGGTTGTATACGGCTGTGCATTTGATTTCTTTAATATCGCGGGAGCACTATTCTTAGAAAAAGAAATTGCCCCCGAATTTCGTTCAACAGCACAAGGTGTATTCACCACATTAGTGAACGGTTTTGGCACATTTTTAGGCGCTGTATTATGTGGATGGGTTATCGAACTTAATACGGTCAATGGTGTGGTGGATTGGAAAACTTTCTGGATGATCTTTACCGGCTACACTGCGAGTTTTACACTTTTCTATGTCATTTACTTGTTCTATCCTAAAAATAGTCAACCGAAAACTGCCATTCAATGACTCGTATTCCCCTTATTCATGAGTCATATATACAGAATAAGGGGGGTTATATTATTTCAAATGTGTGATTTTGAAATAGTCATATTAGGGTTACTCTTCATTTTTAGTGCAATTTAATTATTATCTGCCTTATACTTCGCCTCTTTTAGCAATAACGCTTGTTTTCGGTCAATACCCCAACGGTAACCAGAAAGATCACCATTACTCCTAACAACACGGTGGCACGGTATTGCTACCGCTAACATATTTGCACCACAGGCATTAGCTACCGCTCTGACCGCACTAGGCTGGCCAATTTTTTCTGCAATATCACTGTAACTCTTTGTTTCCCCAACTGGGATATTACGTAAAGCTTGCCAGACGCGTTGTTGAAATGCAGTCCCTTGAATGTCTAATGGTAAATTTAAACCAATTTCAGGCGCCTCAATAAAACCCACCACTTGAGCGACTAGTTGTTCAAAGTCGTCATTTCCTCCAATGAGCTCTGCGTTCGGGAATTTATCCTGTAAATTATTCAATAACTGCTCAGGGTCATCCCCTAACAAAATGGCGCAAACCCCTATCGGACTTTGTGCAACTAATAATGTTCCCAACGAGCAAACCGCAAGAGCAAAATAAATTTTACTGCCTCTTCCTCCTGATTTCCATTCACTCGGCGTCATGCCTAGTCGTTGAGATGAGGCTTCATAAAAGCGACTATTTGATTGATAACCTGCATCATAAATAGCATCCGTAATTCGTTTTTTTTCTTGAAGCTGTTGCTGCAATGTTTTATGGCGAAATGCATCCGCATATGCCTTTGGTGTTAACCCTGTCTGTGCTTTAAATAAACGGTGTAAATGATAGCGACTCATACCAATATAATCAGCTAACTCTGCCAAGCTCACCGTTTGTTCCTGCTGCTCAATATAACGACAAGCCTTTTCAATTTGTTCTTGATAAAATTGGGTTAATTGTGACGTTTCTGTCCGAAAGCGTTTTCCAGCACAGTAGCCTTGTTCAATAGCTTGCTGTTCATTATCGAAAAACTCAACATTATCTCTATTTGGTAAACGCCCCGCCGCAGATGGATGGCAATAAATAGCAGAGGTTCTTACACCGTAAACAAAATGACCATCTGCGGATTTATTCCTTTCAACCACCGCTTGCCACCTCTGTTCTGGCGTTTTCCACAAATTTTTAGTTATCATCATGTCGCCCTTCGCTGGTTAATTACATTAATTATGACAAACTTCAGTCCTAAAAAACTCCGAACATTGCTTTTTAATTCTAGCTTTATCCGTCCAGCACAAGGCCATAATTACATGAATTCCAATGTGTTATTGCGTTTATAAAAAGCACTCAACAAAAATTGAACCGCATTAGTATTATTTGTTTTTCAGCTCTTTTTGTGCAATGCGTTTTTTAAATCCTGTTAACGTCATTCCTGTATGCCGTTTAAAGTAACGGCATAAATAAGATGTATCTTCAAAATTTAATTCATCAGCAATTTGCTTAATGGATAAATTACCAATTTCTAATAATGCTTTTATTTCTAAAATAACTTGCCTATCTATTAATACTTTTGGTGGGTCATTAAAAAAAGTTTGACTAATTTTGGACAAGTAGAATGGTGTAATAGACAATTGTTCAGCATAAAATTTCACTTCTTTATGCTGCTTACAGTGAGTTGTAATTAAGTCCCAAAAACGCCAACACAGCTGCTCTTGGCGGCTTTTATTTTCTGGTTTTATAGAAATGTGTCGTGCATGATTACTGATTTCTAAAAATAAATTTTGTAAATGGTTTTTTAATTGTAATACCCCATATTTACCCCAATTAGACACTATAGCTAAAAGAATGTATCTCCAGCTTTCAAACAGTGCAACTTTTTCTAATGGAATTGAAATAACAGGAAAATCATTAAAAAAAGCAAATAATTGATTTGGTAGTACATAGGCAATTTCTGTTGCTAGCTTTTTATCAATCAACCAATATTCCAAACGAAATTTACGTGATTTGGCTTGCAGCATTGCAAAAGAATCATCGTATAAAATGATAATATCGTTTTTGCGTATCAGATGCCGTTTGAAATTAATATTGAAGACTCCATATCCTTGCTTGCATACACAAACCGCCACATAAGATGTTTTAATCGGTTTAAATTGCATCTCTTCCATATTACTTTCACCAATCCGAATGGCTTCAGGTAAATCAATTTGATAATTTTTTAAATGCTGCATGATTGTTGTGTTTTGATTTGCTTCATATAACGCCATCATAACAAAAAAGTTGTCATAAGTACCCATAATGTACAAGTTATGCCCTTATTTTATTTTCATAAATACCTAAAATAGCCTTCAAATTAAGGGATACCATAACGGGGAAGATTAGAAAATGGTACTTGCAACAAATAGGTTAGTATTGCGTCCTTGGCAAGAAACAGATGCCGCTGATTTATATTTCTATGCAAAAGATGAAAGAATTGGCCCTATCGCAGGTTGGCCTGCTCACAAAAATGAAGAAGAGAGTCTTTCTATCATCAAGAATATTTTTATGCGAGATGAAATTTACGCGGTAACGTTAAAAAAAGAAAACCAAGCTATTGGCCTGATTGGATTATCATTTAGCCATGAAAGTAATTTTCCCATTGGGGAAAATGATGCAGAAGTCAGTTATTGGATTGGTGTACCGTTCTGGGGTAAAGGCCTTATACCAGAGTCAATTAACGCCATAATGCACCATGCATTCACTAATTTGAAATTAGATAATTTATGGTGTGGTTACTTTCAAGGTAACGAACAATCTAAAATTGCCCAAGAAAAATGCGGCTTCAAATACTATGCAACTCTTGAACCACAATTTATTGAATTAATTGGTGAAACTAAGACAGAAGATATTAGTAAAATAACCGCTAAAGAGTGGCTAGCTCGACAGTAATATTTGATTCTATCTATACATGTGGCCAGCATTTATCTGTTTGGCCTTTTTCTTATTAATTTATTGTCACAACTCATTTCAATGATGAATAAAATTATTCTACCGTGTTCCTATTAATGCTATGATTTTTCAATAATTATAAAATTCATACTTTCACTAGGATCACAGGTAAACACATGCAGGACTATGGTATTTGGACCGTTATCACTCCCATTGTGACTATAATTTTGGCGATATTAACTCGCCAAGTCATGCTTTCATTAATGCTAGGAATATTCGTTGGTTTTACTGTCATTAACGATCACAACCTATTATTAGGTGTGCAAGGTACCGTTGATGGTATTATTGATACATTTTCATCTGCAGGGAATACGCGAACAATTGTCTTTATGGTCATGATCGGAGGGATAATGAGGCTTGTTGTTGTGACAGGCGGAGTTCGAGCATTAGTTCAGCTACTAACCAATAAGACAAAACTGATTAAAAACCGTAAATCTACCCAGTTTCTTGCCATTATCATTACTTCTCTTATTTTTATTGAAAGCTCAATTAACCAATTAGTCGCTGGCGCCTCAACTAAAAATCTAGCACGACAATATGGTGTTGCTCCTGAAAAAATGTCCTATATTATCCAAACAGCATGTGTTTCTGTTTGTTCCTCCGCCATCATCAATGGTTGGGGTGCAGTAATAATGGGGTTAATCGGGGTACAAATTTCCCAAGGTCTGATTCAAGGCGAGCCCTTTGATATTTTAATTACTTCGATTGGTTACAATTTAATGGCATGGTTATCTATTATAACTATCCTATTCTATGTATTTACCAATATTTCATGGGGTCCCATGAAAAAAGCTGAAGATAAATATCAACAAAATTTTATTGAGGGGAATATTTCCCAGTTACAAAGCCAAGATAATGAAGAAGAGATTATTGATCACCCTAACGCTCATTCTTCATTAAACTTCTTTATTCCTATTTTATCTACGGTGTTAATGGTCCCTATCGCACTATATATCACTGGTGACGGTGACTTTAGCAAAGGAAGTGGTTCGACATCCGTATATTGGGGAGTCATGTTTGGTACTGTGATATCTTTCTGTTGGTTTATCGGTCGACGGTTACTAAATATTGATGAATTCTTTAAAGAATTATTTATCGGCTACGCCAATATGCTAAAAATCAGCTCAATTATGATCTTAGCGTTCTTGATGGGAAATGTCTCTGCTGAGTTAAACACGGGAGCCTATATTGCTGAAGTCACTCAAGGAGTTATGGCCCCAGGTTTTTCTATTGGATTTATCTTTATAATTAGCGCCATTATGTCTTTAGCAACAGGCACCTCTTGGGGAACTTTCGCGATAATGATACCTATCGGGGTTCAATTAGGTTTATCTGTAGGAATGCCTGTTGAATATATGATTGGTGCAGCAATTTCTGGCTCAATATTTGGCGATATGACCTCCCCAATTTCTGCGGATGCTATTGTTGCTTCAATGGCGACAGACTGCGAACATATTGAGCATATTCGTACTCAAATGCCTTATGCGTTAGTAACTGCCAGTATTGTTCTTGCTATTTACCTTTACCTTGGTTTTTCTTATTAATTATTGGGAGTTTAGATGTCTATCCAACAACAACTAACACAGTACGCAAAAATAGATTTACTTAACTCGTCGACTCCACTTAATCGATTGAATAATTTATCGCATAAGTTTGGTCGTGAGATTTATATAAAACGTGATGATATGACTCCCCTTGCTATGGGGGGAAATAAACTGCGTAAACTAGAATTTTTAATGGCTGATGCATTAGCCAAAAAAGCAAAAATTATTGTTACCGCGGGGGCAATTCAATCAAACCATGTCCGCCAAACTGCAGCTGTTGCTGCCATGTATGGGCTTGAATGCGTTGCGTTATTAGAAAATCCAATTAAAAGTGATAACCCTAACTTTCTGCATAATGGTAATAAATTATTAACTGACTTATTTGCCACCCGTTGTATGATGTGTGATGAATTAACCGACCCACAATCCCAAATGGAAGCGCTAATTAAAACACTTTCTCTTAAAGATGCCTATATTGTCCCTGTGGGTGGGTCAAATACATTAGGTTCTTTAGGCTATGTCCAATGCGCTATTGAGATAGCTCAACAGAAGCCAGAACATATTGAATTTGATAAAATTATTGTTGCTTCAGGAAGTGCTGGAACCCATGCAGGGCTTGCCATTGGTTTACAAGAATTACTACCACAGAGCCAAGTCATTGGCGTGACAGTGTCACGAAAGCAACAAGACCAAGCCCCTAAAGTTGAAAAATTGCAATCCGAACTGGCTCAATGGTTGGGTCTAGCTAAAACACCTGAAGTACAATTATGGGATAACTTTTTTGCTCCCATGTATGGAATGCCAAACCAAAAAGGCCTCGCCGCAATCAACTTATTAGCGCGGCAAGAAGGTATTTTATTAGACCCAGTTTATACCGGTAAAGCCATGGCTGGGTTAATTGACTACTTAGAAAATTCGGAAGAAAAAAACCCCATTCTATTTGTTCATACAGGTGGAGCCCAAGCATTATTTGCTTACTCAGATATTAGCCAAACAATTAAATAATCATCATCAGATAAAAGGGCCAAATAGTCCTTTTATCTTCTCTCTAATACCAAAAATGCTCTACTTTTCCTCTTCTATGACATTTATCAATTGATTGCTATACACTGATAAAGCACAGGAGAAAACATTTATGAACCAAGTTCCCCATATACTAAGAAAAGCAACGAAACACGACGCGTTATTGCTACATAAAATAGGTACGGAAAGTTATTTGCATCATTTTGCTACATTATGGAATAGCCAAAATGAACTTAACACATATTTAAATCAAGAATACAGCACAACTAAAATCACTGAGGACCTTAATCAACAGCATATTGATTGGTATATTATTGAAAATACGAGCCCAATCGGTTTAGTAAAACTAACCTATCACTCCTGTATACCTGAAACTAATTTAGTTGGTACTTTGTTAAATAAGCTTTACTTTTCTCCTGGCGCTACAGGTAAAGGTTATGGAAAAACCGTATTTAAATTTATTGAAGCGCTCGCAAAACAACAAGGTGACTCTTTGCTATGGTTAGATGTTCTCGCAAGTAACACTCGAGCAATGGCATTTTATCAGTCAAACGATATGCATATTCTAAAAGAAATGTTATTTACAAGCGAAACTCAGCAATCTCTTGAATATATTATGAGCAAAACACTTTAACTGAATATATTGTCACTATAGGATATTCATGAAAAATACAATTCTTATTACTGGTGCAACAGGCCAGGTTGGTCATTACCTTATCCAATCATTACAGAACAAAGGCTATCATGATATTGTTTTAGCGGTTAGAGATCCTGCTAAGTTGAAAAACACACCTTATCGAACTGTTGTTATGGATTATGATAAGCCAGATACTATTGAAACCGCTTTACAGGGTATAGATTCCGTTTTCATGATGACAGGCTATACCATTGATATGCTTGTACAAAGTAAGGTTTTTGTTGATATCGCAAAAAAATCAGCCGTGAAATATATCGTGCATTTAGGTGCCTGTGGGGACGATGAGGCGCAAGTGGCACATTGGGCATGGCACCAACTTATTGAACGCTATATTGAATGGTCAGGAATACAATTTACTCACCTTCGCCCCGAATCTTATATGCAAAACTTACTGGGTTATCAAGGGGATGAGAACTTGCAAAAAGGTATCTTGCGCTCTTATTTTGGCAATGCGGTACTCAGTTGGGTAGACTGTGCCGATGTTGCTGAACTAGCGGCTTATTACTTACTTAACCCGCAACAACATGCAGACCAAATTTATCGTCTTGGTTATGAAAACAAAAACTACACACAAATAGCTGAATTATTAACAGAACAATTGGGGATCCCTTTCAGCTATCAGGCAGAAAATCCCAATCAGTTTTGGCAACATGCCGTTAAAAATAATTTAGAACTCGCTTATATGAAAAGTATCTATGACCATTATGTCGCTTTTACCAATGGGGAATTAGACCGTTCAGGAATAATTTTTGATAATTTTCAAACTATAACGGGTAAAGCGCCAACATCACTAAAAGAATTTATTTTAAAACATCAAGAAAAATTCAAATAAACTTAAAATAGGCCTCTAATTTGGCCTATTTTTATATTATTTTTTATTCGCAATAAGTATTCCCAAAAAATTAATATTCTGCCAATAAAGGTCACTGTACTGAGTTGCTCATTAAGAAATAGAGTTCCCACAATAACCGTACTCAGCGGATTTAGTGCAATAAATACCCCTTCACCCACAGCCACTAATGATGACCCCCCTTAGCCCACCACTTAAGCGTAGTATTGCTTTTGCTGTTATTAACGAGAACCAAGCATCACCGGCAACAAAGGCATTTTTACAAATTACCAAAAAACTATATTCTTGATCAGTCAGTGCTATTCAGCAATTGGTAAGTGATCACGTATAAATATTGCTCGTTTGGGTAAATCTCTTTGATAAGTGCTTTCAACGTCTCTAGACCCATGGCTTCTTGCTTAGCGTGGTATTCAGAAATGTCATCATAAGAAATGGGCTCTACCGACAATATTTTAATATCAGTATAATATTTCCCTGTTTCTAACGCATATACCTTCACAATACTCCCAGGAACATAATCGCTCTCGCTTTTATCACGAATAGTGATAATTTTTTTACCGGAAACCACCAATGGAAGTAAACGCTCAAAAAAGGTTATCGTGTCTGGTGCGTTATTCATAATAATTCTCTTATTTTTATACAATCTCTTTTCTAGGAAGACCTATTTTCTTATAAATCCAATAAATTGCAATAAAATGGTTCTTTTTGTGCTTTCAATTATACGAACACTATAGCGATCATTGCGTTTTATATACAATCAAGCCATAAAAATATTATCTACTACTATAAACTGAGTATACATAATGGATAACAATGAAAATTTGTTCTATCAACAAGAACACTATTTTTGGTCTGCAATATGTGCAAATATGGTGAAAATTAGCAACCAAACTAGTGCTTATTTTTCTGAGCTACCATTGCCTATATTTAATTATATTTACCTCCACCAAGGCGCACTCATTTCAGATTACGAGAAGGCCGAAGCGCTGTTCAAAAAACAAACTAAGCCTTATGTACTGGTTGTTCATGACCAAATACTTTCACTATTTGAGTCAGAAATAATAACACGGAGATTAGTCTTTGATGGTGAATCAACCGCAATGATTTTGCCACAAGGGGCTCTGTCTCAATACAATTCACCACCACCGCTTAATACTGATTTTCAGATAATACAGAGTAATGATCGACTCGAAGATTGGGCTCAGCCGTTAATTACAGCATTCCCTGTCGATTCTGATACAGATGAAAGTGACTCAACTGTTACTGACGAGTATATTCGTTATCACCAAAGAGCACTTGATAAACAAACTAATATGGTGCATTTAGTCTTATTTGCAGATCAGCAACCAGTCTCAACCTTAACTATGACATTTAATAATGAAACAGCTCGACTTGATGATATTGGTACTGATATTCAATACCAAGGTAAAGGGCTCGCGACTTCACTTATTAAACATGCGCTATACCTTTGCTATCAACAAGGGATTAAACAGTGTGTATTGGAGTCATCCAGTGAAGGGTTATCTATCTACAAAAAACTGGGTTTTGAACCTATTTTTAATTACTACAGCTATATTTCGGAGTGATTTTATTGAATGCATCTTAATAATCAAGATGCATTTTACTTTACCTAAAAAAATAAGGTTTAATGTAATCACTAATCGCAAAACTGCACCTAGTGACACAATCATGGGGATTAATATAATGATAACTCCCAGTATATTTATTTTGTCACCGTTTGGTACCAATGTTGAATATCTGTCACAATTTGTTCAGTGTGCAACTGCCCATCTTTATCTTTGAAATAATGGTCTAAATCTTGATAAGAACGGTAACTAACATGGGTATTACGAACTTGTTTCATCATATTATCTGTACCATGAGCATCCACGTTGGTATCCGCCATCGTTTGTATCACCAAATGTGGGGTTTTAACTGACTGGATAAGTTTTAAATTGTCAATGGTGAGCATCTCATACCACCATTTCGAGCCATGGCCGCTGACAAATTGGTCGTTATTTAATTGCTTTTGTTTTACCGCTTCTGCAAATTGTTTAAAACCTTCCTTTGAGTTAGCAATTTCTTCTTTAGGTGTATTATTTTCAATACTATATAGAACATCATTAATGAAGTATTGGCCGCCAACATTCAATGCAACGGATGCGGTAATAAAGTTTTCTTGTGCAACAATTAAATTAGTTACCAGCGCACCTTCACTTCCGCCTAATAGCACTATGTGTTGGTAATCATTTTTTAATTGCTTTAATACTGCTACATAATTATTGGTGCGTTCTAATGGCGAGTCTTTCGACATGTAGTCAACAGGACATTCTTCTTCTGAAGCTTCTTCGCCATTAACCCCCACTTGGCTGTTTAATCCTGTTTTTTCAACTAATAAAATATCATTATGAGGAAATACAACCCCGAAATTTTTCAACATATTGGGGTTATTAATGACGCTTTTACAATCTGAGCCTTGTAATAAAACTAATAAATCCTTTGATTTTTTGGCTTGTTTTTGGATTAAATAATAATTTATATCTTTGCCTGCAAAGTGCATAGTTTGCATACTCACAAGTAAATTCTGTGCAAATACACTTAATGGATAAATTGAAAACAACAAAGGCGTAATTTTTAGTTTCATTGCACACTCATCATGTTCTATAAGGACCTTTCGACGATATTATATTGAGTTTTTTATAACAAATAGCGCCTAAAATGCCCTCGTAAAACAAGATTAAATATAGATATACGGTTTAGACCAGTACAATTTTTTTATGGCGCTTGAGAAACAAGTATTAATGACTCGCTATGGGGGAGAATGCTATGCAATGGCAATGTTAGCAGCGGGTAAAATCGATATTTGTGTCGAATTCGCACTGGAACCTTATGATATTGTTCCATTAATCCCTATTATAGAACGTGCTATTGGCAAAGTGACTACATTAGATGGTTGCTGAGCTGAAATTGGTGGTACGGTTGTAGCAACAGGCTACCCAAACCTTCATGAACAAATTCTGGCTATCTTAATACAGGTAGTTAATTTTATCTTTTAAGAAGTATTATAAAATGCAATCTACTCAACAAGTTAATAGTCATGTTTCCTTTATGCCTGCGAAAAGGGAACAAGTTTCTACTCGAATTATTTTTTTTATTGCCGGTTTTGTTACCGCGGCCTGGGCAGCCATTGTTCCTTATGTCAAACTTAACACAGGGGCAAATGATGCCACCCTTGGCATGCTACTATTATGTTTCGGTGGAGGGGCACTTATTGCTATGCCAGTAACTGGTGCATTAGCTGCCAAATTTGGTTGCCGCCGTTTAATGGTGTTTTCTACCATCGCCTTTAGTTTGTTATTCCCCATTTTATCCTCTTTATCGCAAATTAACTTTATTATCATTGCCTTATTATTATTTGGAATTTTCATTGGCTTAACAGATTGCGCGATGAATGTTCAAGCGGTGATTGTTGAAAAATCATCTGATAAGCCAATTATGTCCGGCTTTCATGGTTTTTATAGTGTCGGGGGGATAGCTGGTGCAGGTACCATGAGTTTGATCTTGTTACTTGGTGTTTCCGCGACAATGGCATCAATCATCGTTTCAGTTATTGCCGTAGTTTTATTAGCTATTTGCTATAACGGTTTAATCCCTTACGCTAACGCCCCAACAGGCCCTCTTATCGCTATACCGAAAGGCATTGTTTTGGTTATTGGGGTTGTTTGTTTTGCCGTTTTTCTTGCTGAAGGCGCAGTTCTTGACTGGGGAGCTGTATTTTTAATTGAACACCATGGATTAGAAGAAACTTTAGGCGGCTTAGGGTTTGCTGCTTTTGCCACAACTATGACGATTGGCCGATTACTGGGCGACAAAATTGTTATGCGAGTCGGTTCCTCTCGCGTCGTATTTTTAGGTGCTTTACTCGCTTGCCTCGGTTTTGTTATTGCTGTTTTATCTCCTCATCTTATATTTGCCATCATGGGTTTTGCATTAGTCGGTGCAGGTTCATCTAATATAGTACCGGTGATGTTTTCTGCTGTAGGGAAGCAAAAAACGATGCCAGAGGCTCTTGCCGTACCTGCAATTTCAACTTTAGGCTATTTAGGTATTTTGGCGGGACCTGCAGCTATTGGTTTTGTTGCTTTTCAACTGTCCCTGGCAACTGCATTATTATTAATTTCTGCATTATTAGTTATTATTGCTTTTGTGACTCGCTTTATCCGTGTGTGATTTTTTGAATCTCATAAGGCTGCCCTTGCAGGTTCAGGTAAAATACTCTGTGCTGAAGATTATATTGATGATAAGCCTGAACACAACGCGTTAGCTATCGCACAAAACGCCCTTACAACAATTAAAAATTCATTTATAGGTAGTAACACGCTAAATCTTGAAAACGCTTTCACAGGAATGCGACCTATGCCTAAAGATGAGACGCCAATTGTCGGAAAAGTTGCTGATTTCGAAGGTTTATATATTATCAGTATGCACGCTGCGATTACGCTAGCGCCTTTGATATGCCAATTGGCTCAAGATGAAATCTTGCATGGGATAGAACAAGCCGCATTAGGTCCATATCGATTAACTCGTTTTGTATCAGGTAACTGACAAATGAATATTCCGTTGTACTATTTAAGACATTATCAATCGATTGAAAAAACATTCTGGACATCTATTTGTGAACATAGTATCCAGATTGCACAACACACAATTTGCTATTTAACGCCCCTTAATTCGCCAGCGTTTAACTTCATTTATTTGCAGCCTGACTCAACCAGTCACGCCTTTATGCAGGCTCACAACCTGTTTGTTTCACAGAAGAAAAACCATACCTTAGTGATCCCCGAAGAGATGCTACAGCAGGTGGTAACTGAGGCTGAGTCATTAGGGTATAAACGTGACAGCGTCACGACTGCAATGGCACTGACCTTAGTAAAGCAAAATGAAGTTGAACTGCCTGATAACCAAGTCGATATCGTCTTAGCCAATCACGATTTGTCTTTGTGGGCAAAGCCACTGGTTTCTGCGTTTTACCTGTCTGAAGAGCACGATCAGGTTATTCAGGAATATGTGCGTTATCATGAGGATGCATTACAACAAGGCGCCCCGCAGTTTCACCTTGTGTTACTCGTTAATGGTGAACCAGCGACCTCCATGACTGTGACGATCGAAGGTACGTTAGCGCGTTTTGATGATATTGGTACCGAGCCAAGCCATCAAAGTAATGGTTACGCTTCACAACTTATTGATTATGCATTAGCATTTTGCCGCCAACAAGGTGTAGAACACTGTTTCCTAGATGCGTCTGAAGCGGGATTTGATTTGTATAAAAAATTTGGATTTGAACCTCTCTTTCGCTATATCAATTATGTTTGGTGCAAATAATTTATAACCATAATGTTATTTGTAGAGCTATCTGAAGTGGGATCATTGTTCACACAATGGTTCCAAGCTCAGTCATTCCAGATTAATCATAATGACAAAATTATCTAATATTTACATATGAAAATTAATATTATTGGCACTAGTGGTAGCGGTAAAAGTACCCTTTGCCAACAACTTTCGCTGTTGTTAAACGTCCCTTCTATCGAATTGGATAGCTTATATTGGTTAGCGAATTGGCAAGGTTCTTCGGATGATGCGCTTAACCAGAAACTCACCGCTGCATTAGATAAAGCGGTATCTGGATGGGTTCTTGATGGAAACTATACGCGAACCCAACCCATTAAATGGAAAGAGGTTGATATGGTGGTATGGCTGGATTACTCCTTACCAAGAACGCTTTATCAGTCGATTACGCGCACATTGTCGCGCATTCGTTCAGGGCAAGAGTTGTGGGCAAATACAGGTAATAAAGAACGTTGGAAAAATGCTTTTTTCAGCCGTGATTCAATAATTCTGTGGCTACTAAAGACTTACTATCCAAATAAGAAAAAAATCTAAGTCATATGGCAAATATCAACTTACGCCATATTCAGTTTGTTCGACTCACCTCACCAAAAGAAACAAACTTATTTTTACAACAAATGAAAGCTCAAGTTCAGAGTAAATAAACATCTCGGTAGCCATAAAAACCACCGAGATAGTATTTTATTCAGCAATTAAAGCTCATCACATGCCGTTTTCAACATCGCAGTTTGTTGGAATTTTTCAATTCCTAGCTCAATCAAGCGGCTGATTAATTGCGGGTATGTCATGCCCGCTTGTTGCCACAATTTTGGGTACATACTGATGTTCGTAAAACCAGGCAACGTGTTGATTTCATTGATGACTACGTCGTTATTTTCCGTTAAGAAAACATCTACACGGGACATTCCACTGCAATTTAATGCGCGATACGCGGATAAGGCAATCTCGCGGATTTTATCACTCACCGCAGCATCTAACTGTGCAGGAACCACGACAGAGGCGCCATTTTCATCAATATACTTAGTGTGGTACGCATAGAAACTATCGTGTAATACGATTTCACCACAAGGGCTGGCTAGAGGTTCTTCATTACCCAGTACGGCGCATTCAATCTCACGCCCTTTTACTGCACTTTCAATAAGGACTTTCATATCAAATAAGAAAGCAAAATCCAGTGCTGCGTCAAATTCCGATTCAGTGCTGACTTTACTGATCCCGACAGATGAACCTTGATTTGCGGGTTTAATAAAAAGTGGTAAACCTAATTGCGCCACGGTCGCTTCATATTCAGTTGTTGCGCGCTCATTTTTGAGCACTGTTATAAACGGAGCAATATTTAAGCCTGCATCTCTAAGTAATCTTTTAGTAACGTCTTTATCCATACAGGCAGAGGAACCTAAAACCCCCGGACCGACAAATGGTAAATTCGCCATGCGCAATAAACCTTGCAACGAGCCGTCTTCACCTAAGTTACCGTGAACAATAGGGAAAATAACATCGATTTGTGGCAATGGCTTAGCATCTTCTAACGAAATAAACTGTTCGCTTGTTTTACCTGGAACAAGTGCGATAGCTCGCTTAGGCGTATTCAACGCAATACGAGAGGGATCATCACCATGCAATAAAAAATCAGATTCGTTATATTCATGCCATTGCCCTTCTTTATTAATCCCTAAAAGGCATACATCAAATTTATTGCGATCTAACCCATTGATAATATTTTTAGCAGACTGTAGTGAAACTTCATGTTCTGTTGATCGGCCACCAAAAATAACACCGACTCGTATTTTGCTCATTATTTGCTCCGACATAAAACACCAAACCTAGCCGAGAAATATAGCACGCAAAGAAAAGGTTATGGCATAAATTATTTATTTTTCATTAAGATTAGCTGGCTTTATGACCAAACCTTCTTTTTTTGATAGCCAATTATCTTTTATCTATCAGAGTTTCAATACTAATATTCACCTGTTCAATTAGCCATTGTGTAAAAATAGCCGCAGCACTGCCTTGCTCTACAGGTTTAGATGACAATAAATAATATGCTGAATTATCTTCAATAAAACCATATGGCGCGGCTAATTGTTTCGATTTTACTTCATCTGCAACCATCAGAAATGAAGCAAGCGCCGCCCCTTGCCCAGCCAAAGCCGCTTGTATACACAAATAAAAGTGTTCATATGTAATAGTTTTACTATTTTGAAACGCTATTTCTTTTATATTTTGCCAAGTTTCCCATGCAGTTGGCCTAGATAGAGTTGACAGTAGCGTTATATGACTAAAGTTTTCTTTAAAATCAAGTTCAGGCCGAACCACGACGCCCATACGTTCTGAGCACACTTTTACCGCGCAAAGATTGTCATCCCATTTGAAATCATTGCGCCTCAATGCTAAATCAACATTCGTTTTTGTGAAATCGATAACACCACCTGCTGCCACTAAATGCACTGTAATATGGGGATATTGTTGATAAAAATGTGTAAGCCGAGGAATTAACCACTTCATTGCGATTGTAGGTTCACAAGACAAACTAACAACATCAGGAAATGTATTGTTTTTTATCTTTTCAACCCCCTCCTTAAGCTGTTCAAATATTGCACTGGTTGTTTGTAACAATATTCGTCCATTAGCCGTTAAAAAAACAGCACGGTTCCTTCGTTCGAATAGCTCAACACCAAGGTGTTCTTCTAATAAACGAATTTGTCGGCTAATCGCACTATGAGTCACATTCAGCTCTTGAGCCGCTTGCACAAAGCTACCTGCTTTCGCAGCAGTATCAAAAAAACGTAATGACGTTAACGGTGGTAGTTTCATATATAGGTAACAAAAACTGACAGATTTGCGTCAGGATAAATCGCTTTTTAGTTTTATTCAATCTATTGATAATAAAAACAATAAATGAAAAAGCATTTTTAGAATAAACCTGTTTTTGGTCTGTTTTTATTATCTTTTAGGAAATTAATATGAATGAAATCATTGCGGTTGCAACCATTACCATTTTAGCTGTCATTAGTCCGGGGCCAGACTTTGCTATGGTAACTCGTAGTAGTTATACCTATGGCATTAAAACAGGCTTATTGTGTGCGCTAGGTATTGCTGTTGGTGTGCAGGTTCATGTGTTTTATACCATTTTTGGCATCACTTTGGTCATTATGAGTTCACTAACATTATTCTTAATCGTTAAACTTATTGGGGTGTTTTACTTGGTATACATCGGATTTAAATCATTAACAAATAAAGTCAAAATATCCTCAGATAAAGCCGTATCAAAGCCATTATCGGCCCTAAATGCGTTTAAAAATGGTTTTCTGACAAATGCTTTAAACCCAAAAACCATGTTTTTTGTGATTTCTGTGTATAGCCAAGTTATTAGTACACAAAATTCAATTTGGTTAAATTTAAGTTATGGCTTATTTATTTCCTTTGCCCATTGGCTATGGTTTAGCCTAATTGCTATTTTCTTTGCAACGCCAGCAGTCAGAAACAAAATTCTTAACTACCAATTTATTATGGACCGAACGATTGGAATTCTACTGATTTTATTGGGATTATCTCTACTATTCTTTAATATAAACTAACTCCACATTCACATTCACATTCATGGTAGTTATTTACCCTGCAATCGATAATATTCATTGACCACTTTCGCCAACTCAACCACATCGGTTGGAATATTGAGTTTGGCGAGTTGGTCAAATGGCACCCATTCAAATGGGGCAAAAGGCGATTGTGATGAGGGTAATAGCTCACATAAGTAAATCATATCAATATGCCAATGGTTCCCTTTCTTTTTATCCGCAATAAATTCTTTCAAGATAGCGATGGGCAACGGTAATACTTGTGTATGGGATGAATCCTGCACTTGCGATACAAAGGGAAAACCGCAACTGACCACTTGGCACTCTAATCCAGTTTCTTCAAGAACCTCTCGGAAAACAGCATGTTGTGGTTCTTCATTTGCTTCAATGTGACCGCCTGGAGGTAACCAAAAACCAAGTTTTTGATGTTCGTGTAATAAAAACTCACCATGCTCATTACGGATCATTGCTGTTGCCGTAAAATGTTTAACTTCCTCTCTCATCTCACCACATCCTTTTTTTATTTTGTTATTCTTACATTGAGTTTCTGGTGGTGAGCCTAACACCTTGTTGCCTTCCAGTCACGGTAACCATTTCAACTTACATGAGGCATTCAAAGCGCAGTCAGCGGAAAGAAATTATCATATGCTTAGCTGATGGCGATTGGTTATTAACTCAGGTGGTTAAATTGAAAAAAGAATTTGATTTTTATAAGCAACAAGCTATGAACTTTGAGAATGGGGAACAAAATAAAAACCCATGAGATTTGTTATTGTTCATCATCAAGATGCGCAATAAATTGAACAAATTAGAGGAATAGCCAGCACATAGACTGGCTATTTCTGATAAAACCATTACGCGGTTAATGCAAGTTTTGCTCCAAACATCAAGAATACAGCACCAATACAGCTATTAGAGAACTTCGAAAGCTTTTTATTATGTTTAACCATATTCGTTACGGCAACAGCACCAAAAATCAGCAGTGATAAATAAATCATGCTACAAGTTTCTAAAATTAGGCCAAGTATGAAAAATGGCACACCTGCACTTGGGTAAGCTGGGTCAATAAATTGGATAAAAAATGAAACATAGAAAATGATCATCTTAGGATTTAGTAAACTTAAAAAAACGGCTTTCTTATAGGTGCCCTTGGTTTCTAAGATAATTGAATCAACATCACCTGTATTTTCTTTCTTATGCAATACGCTATACAGGGTTTTAATCCCTAAATAAAATAAATAAGCCGCCCCTGCGTATTTTATAACACTAAAAAAGATAGGTGATGTTTTTACTAAAGATGCAACACCTAAAAATGATAGAAAAATGAGCACAGCATCCCCGGTAAAGACACCTAATGCGGCTTTATAACCATTTTTCACACCATATTTTGCACTGCTAGTTAAAACAAATAAAGAATTAGGGCCTGGTACCAATGTAATAAAAATAACACCGATAAGATAAGTCCATAAGTTTGTAATACCGAGATTTTCAAGCATAGGAAACCCGCTAACTCAATAAAAGTTATAACAAAAAATTCACATCATTTATTTATGACTATATGATACAGGCTTTACATTACTTATAAAAGATATCACCACATAATAATGTCAATATGAAATATAAACCCAAATAATATTAAAATGCTAGATAAACAACAATGAATGAAGATCAAAAAACAGAATAACAAACCAAAACAAGAACCTTAGTTAGAAGCTAACTATAAATAGCCAATCAAGCAGTTGTAAATGCTGACATAGATAATTAAATTAGCATTTAATTTTATAGAATAAATAAAAGTAGTAGTAGTGATTTGATTAAGGTTTCGCGTTATAACATAAAAGTTCGTGCTATTTAAAAGTAAAATTGGATAAAGCCAGTATAAAGCTAAAATAGCCCATTACTAATATTTCATCTCTTTAAAATCAATCAAGTTATATAAGTGTTCAAAATTACAATAAGGTTAGCTTAAATGGTGTCACAACAAAGTAATCAATGGCAAAAAGCAATGATGGCAGGCGCTGTTCATACCGCTCCTCTTAATCTTGCTGTTATTCCTTGGGGAGTTTTAGCAGGTTCAATGGCGGTCGAAACTGGTCTCGATTTCTGGCAAAGCGTAGCGATGTCCGCGATGGTATTTGCAGGTGCAGCACAATTAGTCACCCTTGGGTTGCTTAACTCGGGTGCTGGCTATATCACGATTGTTATTTCTGTTTTTTTTATCACTTCCCAGCATTTACTTTATGGACTGACATTACGCCCCCAAGTTAAAGACTTTACAACTCCTCAGCGCCTTAGTATCGGTTTCTTATTAACAGATGAATTATTTGCGATTAGCGCTGCTAAACGTCAGAGTTTAAGCTTTCCTTATTTGTTTGGTGCGGGGTTTAGTTTTTATCTCGTTTGGTTAATTACTAGTCTTTGTGGGATTGCAATGGCCAATATTGTAGGCGATTTGAGCCGCTTACATCTCGACTTTTCTGTCGTGGCAACTTTGCTTGCAATCGTCGTTCCATTAACAAAAAAAATAAGTACGTTGTGTGGCGTGATCTTTTCACTCGTCGTCGCTATCGTACTTTCAATGTACTCCTTCAGTAGTGCTATTGTTATCGCAGGTGTGGGTGGGATGTTTGTTTCGGTAGCCGTTTCACGTTTATTGAAGGAGGAAAAATGATTTGGCTTTTAATTATTACCTTAACAGCGGTTGTTTTTACTCTACGTTATATTTTTCTAATACCACAGTTGCCAATACGCCTTCCTCTTGTGGTTCGTCAAGCATTAGGGTATTCAGCACCTTGTTTATTAACCGCAATTTGTGCCCCTGTTATCCTATTAGAAAACCATGAATTGCGATCCTTCCCTGATAATCCTTATTTATGGGGGGCGCTATTCTGTGTCATCGTGGCTTCTGTATTAAAAAACATGCTGCTAACTGTCGGCCTTACCTTAGTATTTTTCTATTCTCTTATTTATTTTATCGGTTAACTTATTATTTAAGATAAAGCATCGTTCAGCGCTTTGCTTTATCTTGGTTAATCCCTCATAATATAGCCCTCTCAAAATACATTCCTTTTCAATTTCACCCTGTCATTGATTGTCATAGTGAATACTTTATTGGCCTTACTCAATAAATAGCCAATTAACCTTTATAGATAATGGATAATACAATACCATGCTTAATAATTATGTTTTACGCAGCGTTCGCTATATGTTGGACTTAAGCGACGCCCAAATGGTTAAAATCGTAAAACTCGCAGATTTGGCTGTAACAAAAGAAGAAATGGTGGCTTGGTTAAAAAAAGATAATGAACCTGAATATGTTGAATGTAACGATAATATAATGGGGCATTTTCTAAATGGCTTAATCTATCACCGCCGTGGTAAAGATGAAAACCACCCCGCTCCCGAAGTCGATAGCCGACTTAATAACAATATTATGCTCAAAAAATTACGCGTGGCTTTTGAATTAAAAGATACGGATATGATTGAAATTTATCAGCTTGTTGATTTTCGTGTATCCAAGCCTGAGCTTAACGCAGTTTTCCGTAAACCTGGGCATAAAAACTATCGCGAATGTGGAGACCAATTACTGCGTTACTTCCTAAAAGGCCTGACAATTCGCCTACGTGGTGATAAATAACCGTTATTTTTGTTTGTTTTTTATTCATTAATTTTGCATTCTCCTGACATTTGTCTATAATATAAGTGACAAATGTCAGGAGATTCAAATGAGAAACTATATCCCCACAACCCCACTTCAACCGACTGCTTCATCCTTTAAACCACTGTGGCGCCATGTAGGGTTACCCGCAGAACGTGGTATTGAGTTAACTCATTTCTTGCGTCAAGGCCTATCTGTCTCTGTCTTAGACAATATCCAAGAATGGTCAGGAATGAGCAAAACTGAATTATTGCGAATATCCGGCATTAATGAGCGCAATATTGCTCGACGTAAAAATGCTGGCCAGCCCCTTAATGCTGATGAAAGTGAGAGAATTGCTCGTCTAGTGCGGGTATTCGATGCTGCGGTGCGTTTATTTAATGGAGATAAGCACGCGGCAAGTGATTGGCTTAACCACCCAGTTAAAGGGTTAGGACATTTACGCCCTATTGAGCTTATTGCGACAGAAAGCGGAGCCATTGAAGTGATTGATTTGATTGGCCGTATTGAACATGGCGTATTCTCATGATTTTATATCGATTGGTTAAATCCAATTTTGCGCATGATGCATGGTCGGGCCAAGGAGCTATGCTCTACGGCGGGCGTTGGAATCATAAAGGGACTCCTGCTGTTTATACTTCAACAAGTATTTCATTAGCGACCCTTGAAGTACTCGTTCACATCAATCAAGACATACTATTGAGCCAGTTCAGCTTACTATCCATAGATATCAATGATAAGTACGTGATGAAATTGTCGTTAGATCACCTTCCGACAGATTGGCAACAAGACCCCGCACCAACCTCCACCATGGATATTGGCACTATATGGCTTAATAACCAAGATAGCCTAGTATTATTAATTCCCTCTTGTATTGTTCCCTATGAATACAACGCAATTATTAACCCGTTACATCCGCAATTTCAAAAAGCTTTACATACCGTTAAATCACTAGATTTTAGTGTTGACCCGCGCTTAGCATAATTAGATATTTGCTAATAAATACTGTAAAAAAGCATCTATTTTCGGTGATAATGCACTACGGCTCGCATAAACCGCGCGAAGTTCTATAGGCGCTGGAGATACTTCATCGAATGCTATCCGCACTAATTTTTTCTGTTTAATCTGTTCTTCGCATGCATCTAACGCCAAAATAGCATAACCTACCCCATTCACTGCAGCAGCATGAGCCAAAATACCACTATTCACTCGGTAGCTGCTGTTAATTATCACTTTTTTCTGTAAGCCAGATGAATCAATAAATATCCACGGTTGCCCCTGTAATGCACTCAAGCTCGAAATGCACGGCATATTGGCTAAGTCAGAGTATGAACACGGTTTTCCTACTTTTTCAATTAATTGGGGTGATGCAACAACAACGCTTTGCCATGATTTGATCAGACGTGAGTGATAGCTACTGTCTTCAAGATGACCACGATGAAAAGTGAGTAACAAATCAATATCATCACTAATAACATCTTGAGGTATTAATTGTGTATCACAGTGAATATTCAATTGTGGGTGAGATAATGCAAACTTCGCTAATAAATCTGCTAATAATAAACTACCGGATTCACTGGGAATAGTTAGCCTTAACGTGCCTGTAATTTGTTGTGGATGACATATTTGCACTACAACTTGCTCTAATTCACTGACTAGTTTTTGGCTTTGTTCAAATAAAATATTTCCTGTTTCCGTTAGCCGCATTTGCCGGGTTGTACGTTCAATTAACTGGCTATTAAGTTGTTGTTCCAACTGTTTAATATAACGACTCACATTCGATGTTGGCATTGAAAGTAACTTTGCCGCATTAACAAAATTTCCTTGTGTCGCGACGGCAATAAACACTTTCAATAAATTCAGGTCAACAGCCATTTCTAATTCCTACAGTTCACGCGCTATTAACTTGAACTAATAGCACTAGCAGTAACCAAAATCCATTATTTTTTGATACCGCTGTGCCAGTAATTCGTCTATGTCTAATTGAGTTAGCTCATTTAAATCAGTGAGTAACTGTTGTTTTAATTGTTGTGCAGCTAACTGATAGTCGCGGTGAGCTCCACCCAAAGGCTCAGGTATAATAGTATCGATAATACCTAACTCTTTTAACCGTGGAGCGGTCATTCCCATTACTTCCGCTGCAATTTGTGCCTTCTGGGAATCTTTCCATAAAATAGAGGCACAACCTTCTGGAGATATCGCCGCATAAGTACTGTATTCCAACATATTAATACGATCCCCCACACCAATCCCTAATGCACCACCAGAACAACCTTCACCTGTAATGACACAAATAATAGAGGTTTTTAAATGAGACATTTCTATAATATTGCGTGCAATAGCTTCTGCTTGCCCGCGCTCTTCAGCACCAACACCGGGGTAAGCCCCAGCAGAATCAATAAATACCATCACTGGTAAGTGGAAATGTTCCGCCATTTTCATTAAACGAAGTGCTTTACGGTAGCCTTCTGGCGATGGCATCCCAAAATTACGCATAACTTTCTCTTTTGTTGTCCGCCCTTTTTGTTGCCCAAGCACCATAACCGGCCTACCATCTAAACGAGCAAGGCCACCCACCAGCGCTTTGTCATCAGCAAAAGCTCGGTCACCCGCTAATTCCTGAAACTCAGTAAATATTAATGGAATATAATCAAGGGGATAAGGCCTTAATGGGTGTCTCGCTAATTGGACAATCTCCCATGCCCCAAGCGATGCAAATATGGTTTTCGTAAGCGAATGACTCTTTTTTCTCAAGAGCTGGATTTCTTCTTCTAATTTAATCTCTGATGGATGTCCTTTTTGCTTGAAGGCAATAAGCGCTTCAATTTTGTCATTGAGTTCAACGATAGGTTTCTCAAATGCAAGAAAATGATTAGTCATAATGTTCCTAAAATGGTAACAGCAATCTTAGGAGTGTAATCAGAGAATCAATCCCATTCTATGCTTAAAAATAGGATTGATTGTTATCAAGAATGGGATAATGTTTTAACGCTGACTTTTCTTTAGCGAATTTGATTTTAAGCTGTTTTCCATAATCTTTTGAAAATTAGGGCATAAAAAGTGATTTTCTTCAGGACAATTCGCAATATGCAAAATACCCTTTTTTAAGGCTAGTAACCCTTGTATGGTTTGCTCAATTTCTTCTGCTTTTTCAAGTAGGCTCGCACGTTCAATATTAGGGCCATCCTTATGGTTGAGCATGCTAGCAATTTCATCGAGTGAAAATTTAGCTTCTTGCCCCAATGCAATTAAAGACAAACGGGTTATTACGTCTTTCCCGTGATAAACCCGTTTTAACCCTTTACGCCCTATCGGCTTAATCTGCCCTCTCTCTTCATAATAACGTAGGGTTGATGCTGCTAAACCTGATAATTGGCTAACTTGAGAAATATCTAACTCATCAGACATGAAATACTAACCCGCTATAATACTCGCTAATCAGGCTAATTGTTGGCGCAGTAACACCGTAATCGTGCCATTCATAAAAATTTCACGGTCAACAACGTAACCTAACTTTTCAGCCACACGTAAAGAAGCTAAGTTCCTCGGTTCAATAAAACAAATAGATTGCCGATACTTATTTTCTTTCGTCAGCCAAGACAGTGCAGCCTGCATAGCCTCTGTTGCATAGCCTTTTCCTTGATGTTCAGGTGCAATGACCCAACCCGCTTCTGGAATGCCTTTAACATGGGGTTCGACCATACGATGAAAATCCGCGAAACCTAAATCACCAATATATTGACCACTCGCTTTTTCACGGACAGCCCAATAGCCAAAGCCTAGTAATGGCCATAAACCACCATAAGCTAACATTCTCATCCATGATTCGCGCTCACTAGAAGGCATACCCCCAATGTAACGAACCATTAACTCAGTCGCCCATAACTTCGCAAGTGCAGGAAAATCACTTACTTGGTGTTTATTTAATATCAGTCTATCTGTTTCAAGTTCAGGTATTACAGCCATTGATTGCTTCTCCTTGCTATCTAAATGGGGGTTCATCGAACGTTCTTAATTTCCTTGAATGCAATTTATCCCCTTCTTTCCTCAATAAATCAATAGCACGAATACCTATTTGCAAATGTTCTGAGATTGCACCTTCATAAAAACTGTTTGCTTGACCGGGCAATTTAATTTCACCATGCAGAGGCTTATCAGAAACACATAACAGCGTGCCATAAGGAACCCTGAAGCGATACCCCTGAGCTGCAATTGTGGCACTTTCCATATCCACGGCAACCGCGCGGCTTAAACTAAAACGGCGAGCTGTTGCAAAAAAACGTAATTCCCAATTTCTGTCATCTGTTGTAACAACGGTTCCAGTTCGTAGACGTTGTTTTACCAATTCCCCAGGCATATTGCTAACTTGTTTTGTAGCGTCATATAGCGCACGCTGGACTTCCGCAATACTTGGAATAGGAATATCTGGCGGTAATACATCATCAAGAATATGGTCATCACGCAAATAAGCATGGGCCAAAACATAATCGCCAATTTTTTGGCTTTCTCTTAACCCACCACAATGGCCAATCATCAACCAAGCATGTGGTCGTAAAACGGCTAAATGATCGCAAATATTCTTTGCATTTGAAGGACCAACACCGATATTTACTAAAGTAATTCCTGCCCCATCTCTAGCGATTAGATGATATGCAGGCATTTGAAATTTTTTCCATGTTAAATCAGAAGTCGCAATTTGTGGATCTGCATTCTCAGCGGTTAAATAATTATGTCCAACACAAGATAATGCAATATAACGACTTTCAGGATCACGTACCTGTTCACATGCCCAATTCACAAATTCATCGACATAACGGTTATAATTAGTGAAAAGAATGTACGGTTGAACATGTTCAGGTGGGGTTCCTGTATAATGCTTTAATCGCGCTAATGAAAAATCCACACGTAATGCATCAAAATGAGACAGCGGCATTTCATCCGTAGCAGTGTTCAAACCATCTGTAATATCATCACTGATATGAGATAAATCGGTTATAGGAAAATGTGCAGCTAAATTACTGCTCATACTCCTATCTAATGCTAAATCTGAACCATCAATGACAAAAGGGTAAGGAATTTCAATTTTTGAAGGGCGAACGGAAAAAGTGACATCATAATCCTGTTGTAGGATAGATAATTGCTCAACTAAATAAGCACGGAATAGTTCTGGCTGAGTCACCGTAATAGTATAATCACCCCGTTTAACAAAACGTGCATAAGCACGGGTTTTTTCGCAATGATCAACTTTGCCTTCCCATGTAACACACAGTTCAGGATAAGCAAATAACCCATTTTCCCTTTCTGTAATATCGGGTATGCGGCCTTCTTTTACATAAATAGCGATAGCATCTCTTAATGAATCAATCGCATTGCTATATAACAACGAAAGTTTATCTAAAACATCTTCAATAGATAAATTTTCATATTTCTGGCATTTTTCCAAAGACACACACAACTCCTTATCATCAGATAAAATTATCTCCGATAACATAGAGTATCAATGTGACAGTTGCAAAATATATCGCGATTAACGTACTTATATCACAGTTAATGTACTACAAAGGATAAAACAATTGGTAATGTGAATACCGCAGCCACGGTTTGTAATGTAATTATACCTGCCATTAGTTGGCTGTCCCCATTTAACTGACGCGTTAAAATATAAGCGGTTGGCGCAGTAGGAATAGCAAAAAATAGTACTAATAGAATTGTTTCAAGGTTTGGCAAAGAAAATAAGCCCGCCACTGTTAATGCTAAAATAGGCATAAGAAGTAAACGTAACAATGTTGACGCCATAATAGGCTTAAATTCACTTAGTGTTGAGGTTTGTAATGCGGCTCCAATACAGATTAAGCCTAATGGTAAGCTGGCAGCTGCGAGTAGTTTTAAAAATTGGTCCGAGCCAAAGGGTAATCCCACTGGGGATATATTCAATAACACGCCAACGACACAGGAAATGATCAATGGGTTTTTTATGATTGGTAATAAAATTTGCTTAGCTGAAACCTTTTGTCCTGAAGATAACGAAAGCACAGCAATGACATTACAGCTTGGTACTAAAACAGCCATAATTACCGCAGCAATAGCGATCCCTTCTTTGCCAAATAAATCAGCAACAATAGCCAACCCTAAATAAGTATTAAAACGCGTGATTCCTTGGATATGCGCGCCAAATCTCGGGATAGGTATTTTGAATAAATATTTACAACCTAGAACTAGCACAGAACTAATTGCTAAAACACAAAGGATGGCGCTCGCTAAATAGGGTAATTTAGGGTTGTCCAAAGGTGCAGTTGCGAGACTGTTAATTAATAATGCAGGAAACAAAATAAAATAGTTTAATTTTTCAGCACTCGGCCAAAAATCAGTGGTGAATATTGTCGAGCGACGCAATACAAATCCCATTGCAATCAGAGCAAATAATGGCCACAAAACTAATAGAATCTTATCCATGAGAACGTAATCTGTTTTTATTTGAGCACTAAGTGAGTTTGTTAATCAGTCTATCGTTAAATTTTTGTAGCTGATAGGTAAAAAAAGCGCTATTCCTATGTTTTGCTTTTCTTAGCTTATTTTCGATTAAATCGAGATTGCATCGACTTTCTCTTATTTATATTTAAATAATATATTTTTCCGCCCTTAAAACACAAGCTCCTAAACTTATCTCACTTCGACATATAAAAATCATTTGCTTAGGAGTTCAATATTATGTATTTTTATTCATTATAAATGCATAATTAAAGAGGTTGGTATGTTTAAAAAATTAGTTTTTGCTGGCTGTATGTCATTGGCAGCTTTCGCGGGGAATGTTTACGCAAAAGAAAGCTATACCGTTGGTGCTGGTGGGACTTACCGTCCGTTTGAATATGAAAATAGCCAAAAACAGCTCGAAGGCTTTGATATTGACATCATTAAAGCAATTGCAGAAGCAGAAGGTTTTGACGTTAAACTTGTTAATACCCCTTGGGAAGGGATTTTTGCGACCTTATCGTCTGGTGATAGAGATATTTTAATTTCGGGGATCACAATTACAGATAAACGCAAAAATATGGTTGATTTCTCTAACCCCTATTTCCCGGCTGAGCAAGCGATCGTCATCAGTGAAACATCTGATGTTAAAGACTTAAATAGCTTAAAAGACCTGAATGTAGGTGTTGTGAACTCCAGCACTGGTGATATTGTTGTTTCGGATGTAATAGGTAAAAACAGTACAGCAATCAAACGTTTTGACAATACTCCTCTTTTATTACAAGAACTATTCGAAGATGGCATTGACGCTGCAGTTGGTGATGTCGGCGTAATTAAATATTATATAAAAACGCACCCTGAGAAAAAATTTAAACTGATTTACGATAACCATTTCGAAAAACAATATTTTGGTATTGCTGTCGCTAAAGGGAATAGTGAATTACAGCAAAAAATAAATAATGGCTTAGATAAGATTATTGCAGACGGTACATACAATAAAATTTACCAAAAATGGTTTGATGAAAATGTTCCTCAATTACCAAAACAATAATTAAATTTAACTTAAAGCCATCTATGGATGGCTTTTTCACGTTTTAAATCAGGGTGAAAATTAAGATGTCTGCGTTTCGTTGGGAAATAATTGAAGAGTATGCTCCATTATTTGCTGAAGGCGCAATGATGACGATAAAAGCAACCATCATTTGCGTTATTTTAGGCTCACTATGGGGATTAACCCTCGGTTTAGGCAGAACGGCCAAAGCTGAACAAGGGATTTGGAAACCTATTTTACACTATTTTGTACAGTGGCCAGTTCGCTTCTATGTCAGTGCCTTTCGTGGTACTCCACTATTTGTTCAAATAATGGTTGTTCACTTTGCCTTAGTGCCACTGTTTATTAACCCTCGTGATGGCTTATTTGTTACATCAGGGTTAATGTCTGTTGATACCGCTAAAATGCTCCGCTCCGATTACGGTGCTTTTCTATCTTGCGTCATTGCAATTACTTTAAACTCAGGAGCTTATGTCTCTGAAATATTCCGTGCGGGTATTCAATCCATTGATAAAGGGCAAATGGAAGCCTCTCGTGCGCTTGGTATGAGTTGGGCAAAAACAATGCGCAAGGTGATTCTTCCGCAAGCTTTTCGGCGCATTCTTCCCCCATTGGGAAATAATGCCATCGCAATTGTCAAGGACTCCTCCCTCGCTTCCGCAATCGGTTTGGCCGATCTCGCCTATGCTGCAAGAACAGTCTCCGGCGCTTACGCAACTTACTGGGAACCCTATTTAACAATATCTGTGATTTATTGGATGCTGACATTTATACTTGCTCAGTTGGTGCAATATATGGAAAGAAGGTTGGGCAGAAGTGATTTACGTTAATAATTTACAGAAAAAATTTGGTGATGCTCATGTACTTAGAGGCATTTCTTGTGAAGTTAAACCTCAAGAAGTGATTTGTGTCATTGGCCCTTCTGGTTCAGGAAAAAGTACCTTTTTACGTTGTTTGAATGCGCTAGAACGCCCTGACGGGGGCGAAATTCAAGTCAATGGTTTTAACGTTCATGATCCTAAAACTGATTTAAATAAAATGAGAGAAAATGTGGGGATGGTGTTTCAGCGTTTTAACCTATTCCCCCATATGACCGTGTTAGAAAACTTGATGATGGCGCCAACCTTAGTGAAAGGAATAAAAAAGGAATTGGCACTTAAACAAGCAGAACAACTTCTGATCAAGGTAGGGTTGTTAGATAAAATTGATGCATGGCCAGCCAGTTTATCCGGTGGGCAGCAACAACGAGTCGCTATTGCTAGAGCGTTAGCCATGCAACCATCCATTTTGTTATTTGATGAGCCGACATCTGCACTTGACCCCGAATTAGTTGGTGAGGTTCTTTCAGTGATGAAAACCCTTGCAAATGAAGGTATGACAATGGTTATCGTCACCCATGAAATGGGGTTTGCACGTGAAGTTGCCGACCGAGTCTTGTTTATTGACCAAGGTATTATTCAAGAAGAAGGCACGCCAGAACAACTCTTTACTGCACCTAAAAACCCACGGACTGCGGAGTTTCTAAGTAAAGTACTTTAATTTTATAGCCTGCTTAGTATGCTAAGCAGGTTTTTCTGATAGCCAGGTCTTTTTATTATCGATACGCTAAGAATATTCGCTCTTAATAAAGATTAATTTATGGATATCAAAAGCCTCTGCAAACAATACCGCTCAGGGAAAAAATTTAAATATGTTTTCTTCTGGGGCCACCAAACCAAACAAAATCAAATTACAAAAAGCTGCTTCAGCCAATGGTACCCTTCCCCATTTATTGTTAATAACCACCGCTTTGCCAGTGCAGAACATTTCATGATGGCCGAAAAAGCACGCTTATTTGGTGATTTAGAAACATTGGATAAAATCATTCATGCACCAAATCCCGGAGCGGCTAAAGCATTTGGTCGTGAAGTTCGTGGGTTTAAGCAAGATGTTTGGGATGAAAACCGTTTTGCTATTGTTGTCAGCGCTAATATGGCAAAATTCTCTCAACATGAAGAATTAAAACAGTTTTTACTCTCCACAAACGAACGTGTTCTAGTTGAAGCTAGCCCCGTCGATAAAATTTGGGGAATAGGCCTTGCCGAAGATAGTGAAAATATTGAAAACCCATTAACATGGAAAGGGTTAAACCTTCTCGGTTTCGCATTAATGGATGTTAGAAGTCATCTAGCCAATTAACTCTCTAATTTTTGCTTATTTTCTGATAAAATGAAAAACCCGTTGTTATTAAACAGCGGGCCCGTCATTATTTTATCAAAATATAGAATATACTACTGAGCTTTATTATAAAGGCATTCTGTATTCAATTACCCCAGGCCTTTCTGCCACCCAGTTATACAATTTTTGGCCTCGCAAATTGGTTTCTTGTGTATGCCAATATAGACGGCCACATTGTTTCTCTTGCGCTTGTGCGTGTACAAATTCAATTAATTGTTTTCCTACATGACGTCCTCTCATTTCTGGCGTCACATATAAATCTTCAAGGTAACAAAAATCATTTTCAGCCCATGTTGAGCGGTGAAATAAATAATTCACAAAACCAACAACTTTTCCATTTTCCAACGCAACAGCACAGTACATCGGCTCACTCTTATCAAAAAAGCGCTCCCATGCTTTTAAGGTAATTTCTTCACTTAAATCTACCTGATAAAATTTCTGATACTCTAACCAATACACTAACCACTCTGGGTAATGTTCCGGCGCAACAAATTCCACTGTAACTGGTAATGCTGTTTTACTCATAATAACCCTTCCATTTGTAGACATATTACATAATGGCGCTATAGTACCTAGCAATCTGGCTCTGTATAAGAGACACTTTTGTTATTTATTTAGGATCCACTTTATGCGACGCCAACAGCATGCCCAGTTCCCATTACTATTACTTGAAAAAGGTTATATTAAAGAAAATGTTTATCACACAATACGTAATGCCATCTTAGATGGACGTATTGCTGCTGGAATTAAACTTCCTTCCTCTAGAGCATTAGCAGAAATGATGGCGATCTCACGAAATTCGGTAATTGCTGGGTTTGAACGACTAATTGATGAAGGATACCTTTATTCCCAAAAAGGCTCAGGGACTTATGTTTCCCCCCATATTCCTGATGAATTAATTGGTGCCATAAGTAGCACTCAACAGGGTGACCAATCTGGATATCCTGCATTAAATCTGAATTCTAGAGTTTCCACTTTATCGAATTTATGGGAAAAATCGCGTCCAAATACCAACAAACACCAAATGTTTAATATCGGTATTGGTTGTGTGGACCAATTTCCGCATGAATTATGGGGAAGATTATTAGGTCGAGTTTGGCGTAAGTCCAAACAAATTATTACGCATTTTAATCACCCTGATGGGTATACACCACTAAAAGATTTATTGGTAGATTACGTCCGTTCGACTCGTGGGGTTCATTGTAAACAGCAACAAATTATTATTGTTAATGGAACACAACAAGCCATTAATTTAGCGGCAAAAGTCTTATTACAGCATGGGGATAATGTATGGTTAGATGACCCTGGCTATGACAGTGCGAGAGCAATTTTAACTGCTGCAGGCGCTGATATTGCCGCTATCCCATCCGACAAAGAAGGAATGGATATTATATATGGTGCTAAACACCATAAAACAGCAAAATTAATTTATACCACGCCATCTCACCAGTTCCCTCTAGGCACAACCCTCAGCTTACCACGGCGTTTAGCATTATTAGATTGGGCACAACAAAACAACGCATGGATTTTTGAGGATGACTACAATAGTGAATTTCGCTTTTTATCAAAGCCAATTCAAGCATTGCAAGGCTTAGATAATCATCAACGTGTTATTTATGCAGGGACATTTTCTAAAATGATGTACCCCGGCTTTCGTTTAGGTTTTTTAATAGTGCCAGAAATTCTGAGTGAGGCATTCACCATGATGAAATATTATAGTGATAGCCACTGTGGTTATTTAGAACAGGCCGCTTTAGCTCAGTTTATCCAAGAAGGCCACTATGCACGCCATGTCAGAAAAATACGGAAGATATGTTACGAGAGGCAAAATACTTTTATCAATGCCATCAATCACTATCTCCCTCACCTATTTAATGTACAGATGACGGATTCAGGCATTCATACTGTTTGTTGGGTGAAAGACGGTTATGATATTAACGTGATCCTTAACCAATGCCGTCTGTTGGGCTTTGGCGCACAACCGTTATCGCGCTACTGTATTCAAAGTACTCACCAAAATGCAATTCTATTTGGCTATGCTGCTCATTGTGAAAATGAGATAATTAACAATATAAAATTACTCAGTGAACAATTGAGTAATATATACCCTAGTTAAACAAAAATGATTTTCAGCGTTTATCCGATAGCGCGAATTCTTCTAATCTTTATAACTATACCTTAATAGCATTGTTTATATTGAGGTACTTTTATGACAAAAATAAATTATCCCCATGAGTACGAAGTTGGCGATGTTGTCTTTACCAGTATTGGGACTGAGCTATTTCGCCAAATAGCCTCGGCATCTTTATGTTGGAGTAATCATGTTGGCATGATTGTAGGTCACAATGGTGAAGATTATTTAATTGCAGAAAGTCGCGTTCCCCTTTCAACAACCACGACCTTATCGCGGTTTATTGCCCGTTCGTCTGACAATCGTTACAGTGTACGCCGATTTTCCCATACATTAACAAGTGAACAAAAATCCGCATTAGTCGCCGAAGTCCCTGCTCGTTTAAATAAGTTTTATCACACGGGATTTAATTATGAGTCTTCTAGGCAGTTTTGTTCAAAGTTTGTTTTCGATATTTATCAATCTGCGTTATCAGTTCAAATAGGGGAATTAGAAACCTTCAAGGAATTATTAACTAAAAACCCGAATGCAAAATTAAATTTTTGGAAGTTATGGTTTATTGGGCAAATTCCATGGGAACGTAAAACTGTTACTCCTGCAAGTTTATGGCATCACCCTGAATTATCATTAATTTATCGCAGCCATGATGACATTCATTAATTAGCGATATTGATATTTGACTAAGCCACTCAACGTATATAAGAGTGGCTTAACATGATGCCTTAATCTTTATCAATCAATAAGCATTGCATCGCCATTAAACAAATTTGCTGTAATAGCCAGTTATTATAGTAAAGCCTCTTCTATTAGAGACTTTACTTTGCCTACCTGTACTGGAATTGCGTGGGTTATCGCGATTATTTTTTCTTATTTAGCATCGATTTCAAGTCAGCAAACGGGTTATAAGTTGCTGCTTCAATATCATTTTGTGCATCTTCCCCTGCCACGACATTAGTGCCATACATTTCAGCTTCTGTGTACTTCGAATGCTCATGATCATGGCAAAATAAACACAATAGTTCCCAATTGCTGCCATCTTCAGGGTTATTGGTATGATCATGGTCGATATGATGCACAGTTAATTCACGTAAATTTGAATACACAAACTCACGAGTACAGCGTCCACAAACCCATGGGTAAATTTTAAGTGCTTTTTCACGATAGCCACTTTCTAATCGCGCATAGTTTTTAGGGATCAAAGCCATTGCCGATATTCCTATTAAAAATAGTAATTTTGAGATAATACGCCTAATATACCTCAATTCAGAGCAAAAAAAGAAACTCAAAACAACAAAAAACCCCAGATATGATGACATCGCCAACTTTATAGGGCATGTCATCAACTCCGGGCTAATTTATTAGTTAGTTTTTACTTAGATTACTTATTCAACAATTCTGTACGGATAATCTCAGCCCCTGCACTTAATGCATTAAGTTTACCCGTTGCGACCCGTCGAGATAATGGTGCCATACCACAGTTTGTTGATGGATAAAGTTTATCAGCATCCACAAATTGCAACGCTTTACGTAACGTATTGGCGACTTCTTCTGGTGTTTCGATGATATTGCTAGCCACATCAATCGCCCCCACCATCACTTTTTTACCGCGAATAAGCTCAATTAAATCCATAGGAACATGGGAGTTATGGCATTCTAAGGAGATAATATCAATATTTGAGGTTTGCAATTTTGGGAAAGCCTCTTCATATTGCCGCCACTCAGAACCTAGTGTCTTTTTCCAGTCAGTATTAGCTTTGATGCCGTATCCATAACAGATGTGAACTGCTGTTTCGCATTTCAGCCCTTCAATGGCTCTTTCTAACGCAGCCACCCCCCAATCGTTTACTTCATCAAAAAACACATTAAAAGCTGGCTCATCAAACTGAATAATATCAACGCCCGCGGCTTCAAGCTCTTTTGCTTCTTGATTCAATATGTTAGCGAACTCCCATGCCAGTTTTTCACGACTTTTATAATGGTTATCATACAGTGTATCAATCATCGTCATCGGCCCAGGAAGCGCCCATTTAATCGGCTGTTTTGTTAGCTTACGTAAAAATTTAGCATCTTCCACAAAAACAGGTTTTTGGCGTTCAACCGCTCCAACTACCGTCGGCACGCTCGCATCATAACGATCACGAATTTTAACCACTTCACGCTTTGCAAAATCAACACCACTGAGGTGTTCAATAAATGTCGTCACAAAATGCTGGCGTGTTTGCTCGCCATCGCTAACAATATCAATCCCAGCACGTAGTTGATCTTCAAGGGATAAGCGCAATGCGTCTTGTTTTCCCTCGATGAGTTCTTCATTTTGCAGCTTCCAAGGAGACCAAAGCGTCTCAGGTTCAGCAAGCCAAGAAGGTTTTGGTAAGCTGCCCGCGGTAGATGTTGGTAATAATGTTTTCATAATAATTGACCTTAAATTTTTATAATTAATCAAAGCGCGTAGTTAGCAGACCATTGCTCTAGAATATGCTTATAGGGTTCAATAAAGTGTTCTTCCGTATATTTCCCTTGCTCAATAGCCAATCGGCTACGTTCTTCGCGGTCATAAACAATTTTTGTTAATGAATAATCTTGGTTCGTCAAACTCGGTTGATAGCGTGGTCCCGCAACGGAGTTCGCATTGTAAATCTCTGGGCGATAAATCTTCTGGAATGTTTCCATCGTGCTAATCGTACTAATTAATTCAATATTGCTGTAATCACTCAGCAGATCTCCCGTAAAATAAAATGCCAGCGGTGCAACACTATTTTGAGGCATGAAATAACGAACCTGTAATCCCATCTTTTTAAAATATTGATCCGTTAATGAAGCCCCATTTTGCTGATATTCAATACCCAATATAGGATGTTGATTCCCAGTTCGGTGATAAATGTCTTTATTGGAGACGCTTAAACATATTACTGGCGCCTTACTAAAATGCGCTTTATATTCGCTAGAATTCACAAAATATTTAAAGATATTCCCATGCAAGTCACCAAAGTTTTCTGGAATACTAAAACTTGCTTGGTCCTTATTGTGGTCTAACAATAAAACACTAAAATCATAATCACGCACATAAGATGAAAAGTTATTTCCGACAACACCCTCAGTTCGTTCACCTGTTTTATGATCAATAATATTAGTTTTTAATATTTCAATCACAGGGAACCTATTACTATTTTCCTCAACACTCATCTCGACAGAAATAATTTCCAACTCGATTGAATAACGGTCGCTTTTAGGGTTATCCCAATAGGCTAATGTATTGAAACGGTTGTTCATCATGACAAGCGTGTTACGCAAATTTTCTTGGCGATTTTCCCCTCTGGCTAAATTAGCAAAGTTAGTTGTAATACGTGTATTTTCAGAAGGATTATAATTTTCATCAAAAAGACTACTTTTAATCGTAAATGTAAAATTTTTGTTCATCGTCTCGTCACACCCTAAATTCCAAGATGGAAACTCAATTGACTTCTTGATTTTTTAGAAGTTTTAGTTGCCCATTCATCAATCTTTATGTTGTAAATACGTTAATTCGTTTACGTTATCTAATTTATGCCAGAGCTGTTGATTGAGTGAAAGCGACTTAATTTCATTTCGAACATGAACGATTTTCATGATCATCTATTTCACTTATTTTAATTATGTGACAAAGAACCAAGAAATATTGTTTTTCATTATAATTCATAATGTTAAGTGTATTATATGGACAATTTCCTAGAGGGGATGAATATTCGACACGAAGACTTAAACATTGGTCAGTGAAATAAATTTATTTAGTACATATAGAAAACACTTAGGCCATACAGTCTAAGTTACTAACTAAAATTAACTACAATAATAAAAGGTGGCACAGTATTATGCACAAAAAAAAGGCACTCGCCCCCGAGTGCCTTTTGACTACAACTCACTGAATATAAAGTAAATTATACCTATTCAGCGGTTCTGGTACTTGTGCGGATTAGGTAATCAAAGGCGCTAAGTGCGGCGTTCTAAAAGTGAGTTAAACAATTGATTTAAATGGATTTAGTCAATGGTTGATGTCCACATATTGACCACACTTATAAAGCCTCTTTTGATAAGAGGCTTTATTTTTTTCAAGATATTAATTTTTTGCAGAGAATTATCACAGAAAAATATAGTTATTTTTATCTAGCAACTATCACATACGAGCTACCTGCATTAGTCCACGAATCTATGACTGACAATCCATTTTCTATACAAATATTTGCTACAATATCCTCATTAAGTAAACCATAATAGAATGAATTATGTGCGTTTTTATAAATATATCCATATAAGTGTCTGATACCTGATTCATATTTTTTAAAATACGAACTTTTATATTGGTTTACAATAAGGGCTTCTCCATTTTCATTTAATAAAATTTTAATATTAGAAAGCACTTTATCTATTGTTAGTTTGCATGGGATGGCTGAGAGTACATTTGAACACAAAATAAAGTCATATTGAGTACTATTTTTCTCGAGTTCTTCGAAAGAAATTGCATTTGCTTTTTTATAATTTTTAGACACATATTCTGTTACTGTAGTTTTCACACCTCTAATAATCTGTATTCTTTCCAGTTGTTTTTTGGAATCAAGAAATGTGACCTCATCAAATTTGTTTATTAATTGCTCTGAATACCTCAATTTTCCACAACCAAAATCTAAAGCACGTCCACTCTCAGCCCTTTGTTCTATATAATTACAAAGATAACCTGATGGCATAGTGTGGGGTTTAGCTGCATTCTCGGAGCGAATAGTAACTCCATTAACGATGTAGTTCAAATTAACCTCTATTTATTTAATTTGATTTTTTTTAAAAAAATCTTTTACTTTATTTTCAGGTATTTGCCTGACCTGACTTTCAGTTCTAGGTTTAACTGATGCGATAAAAATGAGAAAATTGAACATAATCAGAAAAAGAATCCATACCCATAAATAAAGTAAAGATCCTGTAATCACAAATAAACAGAAAAATTTAGATATACTAATAATAGAAGCAGTAATAAAAGCAATTACTGTATGTTCAAAAAAAACCCAAAAGTAATAAACTTTATTCCAAAAAAGCTCAACATAGTGTTTATCTTTTATTTCTTTAACTTCAGGATAATATAGTTTACTTAATACATTATAGGATTCATCTTTATTTAACTTTCTTGTAACACCAGCGATTTTAGCCAATGGCTTGATAATATATTGATTATCCCATACATATCTGACTTTAATTATTTTTGCTATATTGTTATGTAGATCTAAAGCACCGCTTATTACTGACCAAAAAATTGAAAATGCAACTGGCAAAACGCCAAATGTTAATACCCACTTAATAATTTCTTCATAATCCTTAATTGGAGGGATGTACTTAGCATTAATACCAACTAAAGGTATATACCCAAAAATTACTAATGATAGATAGAATATTAATGTTGTAATGAAAGTTGCCTTATGAAGCATAGGTAGCAATTCATTATAACTTTTTGGAGGCTCTAACATTTTTTCTCCATAGATCAATTTGTTAATTGAAGTACAGTTAATTCTATACATATACTTATGATTGGTCTAGCTTTGATGTTCAAGAAACTAGCTTAGTTTTGACAATGGTCAGATAAGTTCCAAACAACTAATCTTCAGTAAAATTTTGCTCTTAATAATAAAATCAAAAATAATAACAGTACATTACAAAATGAATAATGGAGAACAAAAATGATGCATATTTGTCTCATCAAAACATCTCCATCTGTTTCTCTCCCCGATGTGATCTCGGTAACTCATCCATCGGGATTTCAAAGCCTTCTGGCAGTTCTTGCGGGATTGTCTTTGTTAGATAAATTTCCACTGAGGTTATTGTCGTAAAAGAACAACCACACAAAATATTTTGGCATTGGTGGTAACTTCTACGGGTTTCACTACTCATGGATTTACTAGTTTTGGTATAAGTCACAGCGCCACACTTTGGACAATTGAACGCCATTTTATAACCTTGGGTTATGGGTATGCCTGACGTTATTATAATCAATTATGTTTCGTTTTGCTCGTCATCCGTCATATCAATGTCTTTGATTTTTATTTCAAGTTCTAAATGGGTAATAAACCCGCCGCCATCAACCGTATGAACAACTCTGCTAATCACCCACTGGTGACTATCAATGGTCGGTTTAAAGCCAGTTACCGTAACGGGCATTTCAGGATATAAATCAGCGCGCCCCTCGGCTAAGGTGATATTAAATTCTGCTACGCCCCTTTGTAATTTTGACCACTTGGCCGCGGCGGCGCGTTTAGCGGATTGTTCGTTTTTAAAGGTTTGTCGCATCACAAAAACGTTACCTTCCGCACCCTCGATGTAATCGCCCTCTTTTTTGCTCGACTTCTCTTTTTTGGGTTTTTGCTTGCGTTTGAGGTTGGTTTTCTTTTGTTGGCCATAGTTCAAATCGAGCCAATAGGCTTGTACGCCGGTGTACGCTTGACGGTCTGCTAACCTGAAATAATGCTTATCCCCACTTTCGCGCATAATTGTGATCACCGGCAAGGGCTTGCCGCTTTGCGTGACTCCCTGATTAGGCACAATAAATAACAAACTGCCATTTTTAATGGTGGCTATCGCGCCGAGCATTTCAGCCATGCGCGTTAAAAAGCTAATATCGCTTTCGTTGGTCTGGTCAGCGTGGTCAATTTCAATGTGCATCAATTGTTTGCTCACCGCTGGCTTGAGGTTATAACGCCCCGCTATCGCACTCACCACATCAGGCACTTTGATATCGTGCCAGCTGTATTCACGTTTGACGTTGAAATCTTGCCGAAAATCCGCACTACGAGCGGTGACAGTGATTTGGTCAGGTGGGCCTGAATGACTAATTTCATCAACGGTATACATCCCTTTGTGTATCAAGGCTTCACCTTGCCAGCCAAGGGATACGGAAATCTCAGCCCCGCGCGCCGGTAATGCAATTTTGCCGTCAGTATCATCGATAGTAAGTTCTAGTGTGTCAGCCTCAAAACCCCGATTATCCGTTAATGTTAATGACATAAGCCGGTCATTGACGCCGAGCAGCTGTACGCCACCAACCGTTAAATCAAATGCAGGAACTTTGACTAAATTCCCCTCTGTCCAATCCGTAAAAGACATATTCACCACCTAGCCAATTCAATATGCCTAGATTGTCGTCGCGCGCGTAAGTGAGCAATCACCCGTGGTTCTCATGTGCCTATGAGAACGCTAAGTACATGATTTGTTATCAAACATCCCTGAGAATAAAGATAAATAGACATCAGGAGATAATAACGATGGCCGTATATCATCACGGTGTTGAAGTCCATGAAACAACGGATCTCAGCACCCTTATTCGAGATATCGACACTTCCGTGATTGGTATTGTCTGTACCGCAGAGGATGCTGACCCCGAGGCGTTCCCACTCGACACCCCCGTATTAGTCACACGCATTAAAACGGTACTCAGCAAAGCCGGTAAAACCGGCACGCTTTACACCACATTGAAAGCCATTGATGACCAATGCAGCCCAAAAGTAGTGGTTGTGCGCGTTGCAGAAGCGAAAGAAGGCAGCGAAAAGACCCAAGACCAACTAGTGATTGGCGGCACGGGTAACGATGGCCGCTATACCGGACTTTATGCATTGCTAACCGCTGAAGCGAATATCGGTGAACGTCCGCGTATTTTGGCGGTACCGAAATTGGATACCAAACCGGTTGCCATGCAGCTTGCAATTTTTGCCGAGCAAATCAAAGCCTTTGCCTATATCAGCGCAAACGGCTGTAAAACTATCGCCGAAGCCAAGAAATACCGCGAAGATTTCAATCAGCGCGAAGTGATGATTATCTACCCTGAATTTATCGCCTACAACAAAGAAAGTGGCCAAAATGAAGTTATTCCCGCCACCGCTTACGCCATTGGTTTGCGTGCCAAGATTGATGCGGAACAAGGCTGGCATAAGTCGATTTCTAACGTGCCTGTTAATGGTGTTTTGGGTATTAGCGCGGATATTTACTGGACGTTACAAGGTAAAGACACCGATGCCAACGATTTAAACAGCCACCAAATCACCACGCTGATTAAGCGTGATGGGTACCGCATTTGGGGTAATCGCACCGGCGATAAAGAAATCTATACCTTTGAAGTGTATACCCGCACCGCGCAAATCTTGGCTGAAATGATCGCCGAGGCGCATTTTAGCTATATCGACAAAACACTCACACCCTCATTGGTGAAAGATATTGTCGATGGGATCAATCGCAAAGGCGCACAACTGGTCACGCAAGGCCGTTTATTAGGGTTCCAATGTTGGTATGACCCATCGGATAACCCGAAAGAAAATTTACGCGATGGTAAGGCGCACATTCGCTACAAGTACACCCCCGTACCGCCACTGGAAAACCTGTCTTTAACGCAGGAATTCACTGACGAGTATTTCGCTGTTTTTGACCAACTGGGCTAAGGAAATTGAATTATGGGTATGCCTAAAAAACTTTTTATGTTTGACCTGTTTATTGATGGCCAAACCTACCTTGGACAAGTAGAAGAAGTCACCCCGCCAAAGCTGTCATTAAAAACAGAGGATTATCAGGGTGCCGGTATGGTGGGCTCTGTGGCTGTCATGATGGGCTTTGATTCTGGCGCATTAGATATGGAGGCCTCGATGGGGGGCTTAATGTCTGAATTACTGGAAAGCTGGGGCGCTACCATTGACGGTAAGCAATTCCGCTTTGCGGGCTCTTACTACAATGATTCAACCGGTGAATCCGTTCCGTGTGAAATTCAAACTCGTGGGCGCTTTACCGAATTGGATTTCGGCAGTGCGAAAGCCGGTGATAACACGCAACATAAATACACCATCAAAAATACCTACTGCAAAATCACCATCAATAACAAAGAAGCGTTTGAGGTGGATTTGCTCAATATGGTGTGGAAAGTCAACGGCAAAGACATGCTGGAAAAACACCGCGCCAATATTGGCCACTAATTAACACGGTGGGTCAAATCACCCACCCATTTTATGTTTATTTTAATAGGAATAGTAATCATGGCTGAAGTTATTCAATTCGACGCACCCATCAAATTAGAGTCAGGGCAAGAAGTCACTGAAATCACCATCACCGACACCATGAAGCAAGTCGGTGCCTTACGTGGCTTAAAACTGTATGACGTGATGACCTCTGATGTGGATTCACTGATTAAGTTGCTACCGCGTGTGACCTCACCCCGCATGACTGAGCGCGACGTTTCACAATTGCCTATCCCCGCATTTAATGCACTCGCCACCGGTATTGCCAATTTTTTAGTACCGAACTCCCCGCAAGAGACGACAGACAGCGCGGACGAGTAATTGAGTGCCCGAACATTGAAACGGACGAGTTAATCGCTGATATCGCCACCGTTTTCCACTGGGCGCCGTCTGAATATGACGCCATGACGGTTGGCGAAATCCTGTTATGGCATAAACGCGCAGCCGCCAGAACAGGAAATGAATCATGAGTGACCGCAATTTAAATATCAAAGTGTCGTTAAGTGCTGCGAATAAGTTATCATCCCCTGTCAGTGCTGCACAGCGCAGCGCAGCGGGGTTAGCAACTCAAATCAAAGCCACACACGCTTCAATCCGTAATTTACAAAGCCAGTCGAAAACGTTCGAACGGCTTTCTAATTCCGTTACTAAAAACTCACAAGCCTACGAAACGGCCAAAAATAAAGTTAAGGCGTTACGTGACCAATACCCACCGCTGACACAGCAAACCGAAGAACAAAAGAAAGCCTTAGCCGCTGCACGGTTAGAGCGTGACCGCTACGGCCGCACACTCGACAAAGAGAAACAAAAGCTTAATAACGTGACAGCGTCACTCTATCGCCATGGAGTATCAGCACGACAAAGCGGTGATGCGACGACACAAGTCACCCGACGCACCGAAATTTATAACCGGCAACTGGATGAGCAACGCCGCCGACTCAATGCGGTCACACGGGCGCAAGGCCAATATGCCAAATCAAAAGAGCTACGTAATAAATTAGCCACTGGCGGTGCAATTGCCACCGCAGGCGGCGCGGGTGCGCTATATGCCGGCGCGCGAATTACCGCTCCTGGTCGAGACTTTAACGAGGGCATGTCAACGGTTCAAGCCCTCACCCGATTAGATAAAAACTCGCCACAGCTGGCCATGTTACGCCAGCAAGCGCGAGAGCTGGGCGCCAGTACGGCGTATACCTCTACTGATGTGGCGGCTGGCCAAAAGTTTTTGGCGATGGCCGGTTTTACACCGGATGCCATTAAGGCGGCATTGGGTGGCGTGTTAAATATGGGGTTAGCCGGCGACATGGATCTCGGTGAGGCCTCCGACATTGGCTCAAACGTTCTGACGCAATTTCAATTAAAAGCGGAAGATATGAACCGCGTTTCTGACGTGCTCACAGCCACCTTTACCCGCAGTAATACCGATTTACGCCAACTCGGTGAAACCATGACCTATGCAGGCCCGATTGCTGCACAACTTGGCGTCAGCCTTGAAAGTATGGCCGCAATGGCGGGAACCATGGCAGATAATGGTATTCGGGGCAGTATGGCGGGTACGTCATTGCGCGCCGGCTTATCGCGCATGGTTGCCCCTGTCGGCAAAGGCCAAGCCGCCCTTGATAAACTGGGAGTGAGTGTTAAAGACGCTAGCGGCAAACTCCGTGACGCCGACGAAATCTTAAAAGACGTTGGCAAAAGCATGCGTAAGTTTGACCAAGCCAGCCAGATTCGCATGAAAAAAGATATTTTCGGCGAAGAAGCGATGGTCGGTATGGGCGCCGTCATTGATGCTGTCATGAATGGCCGTTATGACGCACTGAAAACCGCCAACATGGGCGCCGAGGGTGAAGCCGATAAAAACGCCAAGGTTAAAATTGATAACTTAAAAGGCGACCTAAAACAATTGCAATCAGCATGGGAAGATCTCGGCATTGAAATTCAAGAAAATGTCGATTCCCCTTTACGCCGTGTCACTCAATCATTGACAGGTTTCATTGGTAAAGTTGGCCAGTGGATGAAAGAACACCCCAAAATGACGCAAGCTCTTGCTGTCGGTGGGATTGCTATTGCGACTTTAGTCACTGCGCTTGGTGCTTTAGCCCTTGCTGCTGCGGCGGTGATTGTGCCGTTTGCCGCGATGCGGCTCAGCCTATTTATGCTTACCAGCACCCAAGGATTTGGTGGCTTAATGGTCGCAGGGAGTAATGCCATTAACCTTATTGGTGGCGGGTTTTCTTTGTTATTAAGTCCTGTTGGCCTATTTGTTGCCGCTATCGTAGCCGCTGGGGTATTAATTTATCAATATTGGGAACCGATTAAAGCCTTTTTCAGTGGGTTTTGGGATGGTTTTACATCTGCCCTTGCGCCAATAGGTGTGGCTTTCAGAGCTACCTTTGCGCCGTTCGCCCCGATATTTGACGGCATCTCAAATGCGGTTAGTAAAGTATGGAATTGGTTTAAAGAATTACTGTCACCCGTTCAATTATCTACGGAAGAATTGAAATCGTGTACTGAAGCCGGCCAAGTGTTCGGCGAGGTAGTGGGTAAAGCTATCAGCGCCCTATTCTTTCCCATTCAACAAGTTGCCAAAGGCTTAGGCTGGATATTAGAAAAACTCGGCGTTATTCCCTCCGCGGCCGAAGCTGCCGCCGATGCGGCACGTGCCATGGGGGTTGACCCGAACGAAAAAGACCCATTCAAAGTACTGAACTCCGTTTCCGCTTATGCAGGTAAAACCGCCAAGGCCAACGAACAGGCACAAAAACAGCAAGCCGAGGCAACCAGTAAAATCACCAGTAGCGTCACCGTTGCCGGTAAACAATTAGAAAAAAACAGCGAGCTACAACAAAAAGCCAATGACGTTAACCCGCTAGAGAATGCGGAAAAATACGGTACCTTGGTGTATGACGGCGCAGAGAAAAAGAGTAAAGCCAAAGGCAGTAAATCCGCGTTAAGTGACGCCGCGGAAAGTGTCGATAGAAATAAACTCGGCGATATTGTGTTTAAAAACTTTCCGGCAGTAAAGGCCGTTGATGGGTTATATCAAGAGCCCCGCATTACCGCCAGAAAAGCGTCATTATTTCCACAATTCAATGATGCGTTGATCAATACGTTAGCCCCTATTCAACCCAAATTAAATGCGGTACCGGTGGCGGTATCACCGACACGGCCAGAAAGACAAATCATGCAGCCGGAATACAATACCTTTGAGTTGAATTTCTACGGGGTTGATATGAGCAATAAAAAAGAAATAGCCGACATTGTGAAACAGCAATTAAACACCTTGTTACGTGAACGTGATAGCCGCCGCCGTTCCAGCTTAAAAGATCAGGACTAAATTATGATGATGATTTATGGCATGTTTGTGTTTGAACTACGCACCGCCCCTTATCAAACCTTTAACCATTCACTTGATTGGCGCCATGTGAAAAATGACCGTGTTGGCCGCAGTGCAAAATGGCAGTATGTGGGCGCCGGTGAAGATAAGATCACACTGGCCGGCACACTTTATCCCGAAGTTACCGGCGGTGATGTATCGTTGGAATTGTTAAAAACCTCGGCCTATGTTGCCCGCCCATTACCACTGATTGAGGGCACTGGTACCATTTATGGGATGTATGTGACCACTAATTTAGTCACTGATAGAAGAGAGTTTTTTTCGGATGGTAAGGCAAAAAAAATAGATTTTACGCTGTCGTTGAGTCGGGTGAATGAGGATGTTAGGGAAAGGCTGGCAGGTGTGGATGTTGGGGAGTTGATTACAATACAATAACCAAATTATCATTCCAGCTCTATCAACTGGAATGATATTTTTTTAATATAACTATGCAGTAATTTGAACTATTGCCGAAACATACTCATTCCAATTCACTTTACCACCTGAACAGTTTTCAATTGACCAACATTGATTTCTAGAACTGTAAAAACATACATATAAATTAAAATCTTCATCAGAAAGTGCATTATTGACAATACAAAGCCTATAATCAGATTCATTTTTTAAGAAGTGTCTATATTCATTGGGGGTTAGCTGAATTTGTTTGCCAAGGCCAAATAAACCTTTAACTTCGATTCTTAATAGTTCATCAGATTTATATGCTTCTAAATCCCAACCAACATTGTCACGCTCAACACTTTTTATACTATAACCCTGTTTCTCATAGTACTCCGTCGTTCTTGCAACTGCTGATTTTTCTGTTTTCCTTCTTAGCTCAGGATTACTATTATAAATAGCAGAGATAATATCTTCTTGCGTCATACTGTCTTGTTGTTCATTTATTAAAGAGGTTCTTAAATTTATAATTCTCTTCACTCGTTCAACAAAGTCAGCGCCTTCACGGCTATCCCCATACCAAAAAGGTGATGTTCCCATTAAACCTTTTCCATTTCTAGGTACTCTCAAAGTTCGTTCTTCTACAGGAAGCAGTAAGCTATCTTTTGCATCAGCTTCAAACCAATAACTTTCCTCTTCATCATAATGAGCTCTTGGTTTAGCAGTATTCTCATCTAGTTTTTGAATATTCCTAAAAACACGTGCATTTCTATACCACCCAATGACAACATTCCCATCACTAGGACTAGTTGCGCACCAGATAACATCAACACCATCAATGTATGGCTCTTTTATATTATCATTGCCTGAAATCCGTTCTAAATTAAAAGAAGAGCCTCTGTTCCTGACTTAACCATAATATTTACCGCCAAACTCCAAAAAATTTCGGTTTTCATGACCTGTTTTCATCTCACTAACGTAAGAACCACCATTGACTATTTTATCCGTAGTTTCTCCACGGTAATTTTCCATCCATCCAATATTACAAAATAAAATCGCCATATATTTCTCCTTTTTATATATGATTACTCTATAACATTAATTATGATTATTCTGTAAGATAAATTGCTTAGCCGTTAATTCTATGAGACCAATTTATTGTCTTGTGTTTCCTATTTAGTATTCATATATTTTTCATGTAACATACTATGCAGTATAAAATTACTTTACTGAGTTTATTGCTAATGAAAAAAGCATTTCAACGAATTGGTTCTGTATCTAATGCGCATGTTGGCCTTGATTTTGAACTCAAAGCTCAATTGTTTTTTGAAAAACAAGGCATTTTGTTGGAAAAAAATCACAAAGTAATGATAGGTGTTGATAAAATCAAAAAATATCATCGGTTTGATTTAGGTTGTTCTGAACAAAAAATCTTAGTTGAATGTAAATCGCATCGCTGGACAACAGGTAATAATGTACCAAGCGCAAAATTAACAGTATGGAATGAAGCTATGTTTTATTTTCATTCTGCGCCAACTGACTATCGAAAAATAATGTTTGTACTTAAAGACAAAAGAAAAAAATCTGGTGAAACATTAGGTCAATATTATGTAAATAGATTTAAACATCTTATTCCTAATGGTGTAGAACTATGGGAATACGATGAAGTTTCGATGAGTGCTACTCAGGTTTATTGATTTGACAGAAATATTTTAATAACAAAGCCCCACTGGCTGGGGCTCAGAATAGATTAATGTTATTCGGGTTTTTCAGGCCAATCAATATCTGGTGCGAGTGAAGTATCAACACGGTTTAACAAAACACGGTATGTTTTCCACGCCGTTAATTTTGCTTGGTAATCGTCATCATCAAGACCGACTTCAATGGCATCTTGTAAATACGTGATAGTAGCATTCGCTTCCTCTAATCGCTGCGCCTTTTCCTGCTCGGCTTGTGCAACCAATACCGCTTTTTGAGCTTCAGTATCTGTTACCCATTTTTTGCCGTTCCACTTATCAAATTCTGTTTTCGGCTCTAAGAGAGTTAGCGTATCGGGCAAATCGCCAATAAAATCAATTTCAATCGGTTGGCGGGTTTCTGTGCTGTACGCTGTTTTACCTCTGTTATCTGTCACGATTTCCCACTTAGAGCCATCTTCACTACGCACCACCGCAAAGCCCGCTTTTGTCGGTAGTTCTGGTGCATCAATATAAGCACCAGCCGACACGCTCACATCAAAATAAATATTCTCCATGCTCGCGTTTAAATATTCACGCGTTTGTGGGTCTGCTATATAAACCTTAATCCAACCCGCTTTTGTTGCTAAACCATTTTAACCGATTTCGGCTTGTTCAATTTCTAAATTATAGTTTTTCATTATGCTGCTCTCACGATATATAAAAATGCAATGTTGCGCGGACGTGTTTCTGTTCCACCCTCAAGGTTCATCGCGTCTTTTGAAATTGTTCTACGACTACCGTTCCCCCTACCGAAATAAGCAGTACCAGAGCCAGAATCCTCACCAATTACCGAGTGGTTATGTGCTCGAAATGCATCACCTTGAGCCGATAGAACCGCACGACCTGAATCAACACCGCGCCCAGTATCAAGACCTCGAAGGAACTCTCCTCGTAAATCAGGTAAAATTCCTGTTGGGTATGCTTTTGCTAAAAGTGGATAGGTTGTTTTATTAAATGACTGTCCATTGCAGACTAAAAAACCTGCTGGAGCGGTAGCCTGAGGCCATGGAATAGGAGCGCCCACAGGATAATCACTTAATTCATTAGAAGAACCAGAAACTTTTAGATTGCCGTTGCGGTCTTTGATTGTGTTTGCTGGACTATATGCATCCATCCAGCCGGAAAACCTCCCTCCAGAAGTCCCGCCACGAGAACTTAATATCCCTGTGAATGAATCAACTTGTATCTGACTACAAAAACCAGTGCCGTCAGCCCCGCCGCGTCTTGTCATATTTAACATCGGTGAGTATGTAAAGCGCGCATTTTCAGTTAAATCATCGGACTTATACACCGCCGTTCTGTCGGCATCATTGAAGTTTTTTATGGTAATAGTATCAGTTGCATTACTTTTTCTACCCGCACCGAAACCTAAATCACCAACTTGCATTAGCGTGCCTGTGGCGTTTGGCAGTAAGTGCGCATACCATGTCCCTCCCTTTATTTTGTGCTCGATGCGAGGGCCTTCAGTAGATGCTGGATTTAAATTTATCTGGCTATCATCTGCTGTTTTTGCTCTTACTTGCGCTCCTTGAATGTCGGATGTTACTGCAACATTACCGTTTATAGTGCCACCAGTTTTATCAAACTTTTGATTAAGCCCGTTGTTTAATGCCGTGTTTGTTGCATAGTCACCTGTGGGTTGAGCTCCAATATCAGTAGGGGTAATTTTAATATCTTCCCCTTGCCCTTGGAATGTATGACCCGCTATACGACTTGGTTTATCCAGTTTTTTTGCTGCAATCGCAGGGTTATTTATTCCCAAATAACGCTGATTGAAATCTAAAAAATCCGCTGGGATCACGCGCCCTTTTAAAGTGATACTGCCACTGGATGATAAAGAATAAATGATATTTGTTGGCGCAGTACCTGTTGCTATTTGAATGCCACCTCCCGTCACAATTTCATGAAAAATAGTCGAGTTGTATAAATGCCTGAAACGTCTTAGGTAATTTGCAATTTCATCTTTGTTACCCGTTAAACTTTCGATGTCATACGTTAAAGGGGCAACACCGTTAAATTTCAATGTTCCTGTAACATTATCACCCGCTTTATTGACTTTATTATCAATTTGTTTTTGTAGTTTGATATCCAGCGCAGTAATCAAATCATCCACATACTTGCGTGTTGCTAAAACAACGGACGGATCTATCTTTAAGGTGACTGACTCGGTATGGCTAACAACTAATATCATCCGAATAGCTTGTGTACGACCCGACCCCTCGGCAAGTTGCGGCTTATACGTTTCAGGGCAGTTCGCCACGGCAATTAAATTACCAGTCTTATCAAACAAACCGATTTCACGTATCCACCAACCGCCATCCTGTTCAGGAATAATTTGTTCAGCAATGATTTGATTTTTATTTTTATCATCAATAAACAATGTGTTAATGGCGGCTCTGCGTTTTTCAGCAATTAATTTAGTTTGATTGGTATCCGGCGTTGGCAAACTCCCGCCACCATCGCCCACCGCCATATGTGTTAATTCAAGTTTTGTGCCTAGCGCTGTCGCTTGGGCTAATAAGTTCTCACCTAATTTTGTGAGTAAGGCGAAGTATTTCATTGTGGATTAATCCTCATTTCATCAATTAAGTGAATCGCAGCGCCTTGAACATCAAGGCCAGAAACAGAAATTAAAGGCGGTGTATATGCGTAAACAGTCAATGAGTCACCGGTGTAACTGGATACCGCGCAATAGAATTCACCGCGCGTTTCAAGCTGGATGGTGAGCCCCACAAGGTGACGGCTCGCCGGCTTGGCATCAAAAATCAATGCTTCTAACTCTTGATACATTTCCTCGGTTATACCGGTTTCAAGAACACCGATATCAAGGCGAAACGTGCCGGCGGTTTCGTTGGTTTTCCACCACTCAATCACGCGGATTAAATAGCCCAACGGCTCAACCACGCGGCGCAAGGCGCCTATCGTGCCCTTGTGCTTATGAATAAACATGGCGGCTTTCACAGCATCCCGCTTGGCTTTTTCCGTCCAGTTTTTATCCCACCGGTCAACACTAAACGCCCACGCCAAATACGGCAGCAAATGCACGGGGCATAAATCAGGGTTCCAAAGTTCACGAATAGGAATAGGCACGCGCTCAATCTGGGCTAATGACTCAGCCGCGGCAAGTTCTAACGGTGATGAGCCGACAGGTAATAAACGATTATTCATCTGAGCCCCCTAGTGCCACGTTAATTTGTGTGCAGAAGCTGGCCTGTGTTTTATCCAGTTTGATATCTGCAACCGGCTTTTTCAGTTCAACGCGTTGCACGCCTTGAACATGCAAAGCGGCATAAATGGCACTGTCACGGCCTAACCGGTGTTGCTGTGTCGCATAGCGTTTCACTTGCTCCTCTGCCGCCGCCATGATGGGCTCGTATTCAGGCGAGGGATAACAGTAAATCACCGCGTCGATTTCATAATTAACGATGGTTGCCGATTGCACAGTCACACGGTCAGCCACGGGTCTAATATCTTCATCGTTTAGCGCCATATCGACTTTTTCAATTAAATCAGCAGGTGCGCTGCCGTTCCCCTCACGAGATAAAACGGTGACCGTGACATGAGCCGGTAATGGGCTAATCACAGAAGCATCAGAAACCCGACCATCGGCTGACCGTGCGTGATATTCATAACTGCCAATCGGGCCAGCTACGCTTAACGCTTCGAAAGCGGCCGGTATACGCATGCGTAAATTGGAATCCGACTCATACACTGGCGCAATGGGTGGAATGGCACTTTCATCACCCTCCGAGAGTATCAAGCGTTTCACGTTGTTATTGGCCGCGAGTTGGTCAAGGTCGGCACCGGTGGCAAAGGCCGCCATACTTGCGCGAGCCGCTTCATTAACGCGCTGACGTAAAATCAGTTCACGGTAGCAATTCTCTTGCAGTAATTTAGTAAGCGGTTCAGATTCTAATTCCAAGGTGCGGGCTATCGCTTCCCGCTGCTCTGCTGGCATAGCGCCTATTAGCGCGGCTTTGCGATCGGCAAAGAGCACTTCAAAATCTAACGTTTCGACCACATCCGGTGCCGGCAATAAACTTAAATCAATACTGGCTGCCATCGTTACCTCACTGGAATAGAAATCGAAATCGGTTCACCCGTTTGCATGATCACACCGGATAAACTCACGCCCATTTCGCCAACATCAGAACGAATATAATCAATAGTTTGCAGCCTAACGCGGGGCTCCCACTGCATTAACGCCATATAACACGCGCTCATAATTTTGAGTCTCAGTGCAGGGTTTTGTGGCTGGTCAATCAAGTCATACAACAGTGAGCCGTATTGCCGGCGCATCACCCGCGAACCAATGGGCGTTCGCAAAATATCAGCGATACTTTGACGAATATGCTCATTGTCAGTCAGCCCACGACCTGTTTTCGCATTCATGCCGCAATATTTCATACCGGTTCCCCTGATGTATCCCCACCCGAACGCACACCGCCATGTTGGTGAGTATGAATAACCACACCATTAGACGTTATCGCCCCGCCGTTATGGTTAAAATTACCCGTCATTTCACCGCCCTTTTCCACATTTAACGTGGCTGTAGTGAGGTTATTGGTACAAATCACGTTCGGTGTATCGAGCTTGATTTCGACAGAGGCTTTGCAAATCACTTTTTGGGTTGTTGCACTAATTTCATCGCTAGCCTCAATCACTGCTTTTTTAATACCAACGGCCTTTAATGTTCCGTTTTCTGGCTCATACTCAATCACCGCACCATCGGAAAAAGTGTGGTGTAATGCATTGGCTGAATGTGTTGGCGCGGGGTTAGCGTTGCTATACAGGGAGCCCAAAACAAAACCGGTTGTTAGCTCACCGCCTATCGCCCCAATCAATACTTGCTCACCCACCGTCGGCGCCCAATAACTGCGAGACTCGCCGGCACGATGCACTAGCCATCGGATCCAATCAGTAACTAACTCCCCCACTTGAACACGGCAACAGTTATTGTCTAAATCCACCTCAGTGACCACGCCTTGTCGAAAAAGGTTACTGAGTAAACGGTATAGCTCTTGTAAATTCATAGCTGCCCCACCAAGTCGAGATAAATCATTTCCAATAAACCTAAGCGTTCATGCTCTGATAGCCCCAATAACTCCCGTTTGGGGTAGCGTGCCCGCGCAAGTTCATTCACAGTACCTTCAAGCCCGTATTGGTGCTCTCTGGCAATTGCCGCAGCTTTGCCCTGAAATCCAACAATGGCGCTATCGTGTGTATTGCGGGCATGAAGAAAACGCGCCGCCCGAAGCCGCCTGAACATCGGTACATTACGTTTTGTACTGCGCTTGACCGAGGAAAAATTAATATCTAAAAAACGGGTAATATCTTGGCGATAAAAGGTTCTTACCGCGCCTCTATCCTCATCAAAACCGGTGATGGTTTTACCGCGACGACCTTTTGACCCTTGCCAATTTCGCAGGGTGCGAACATCACCACGGTGAATAAATCGGATTTGCTGCTGTGCGCGTAACACTTTGCGCTTACGGGGTTCATAGGCCGAGCCGTCCACATTTTTTTGGCTGCGAATGCGCTTTTGCTGGTCAGCACGAATTGCCCGCGCTAATTTGCCCGTCAGTTTTCGCCGGTAAGCTGGTGAGGTTGTCGATAACAAGCCATTAAGCTCATTTTCAAGTTGCATAAATAGGCTGTTATCACTCATGAACCATCACCCCCTCATCGATCACGATATCCCATGCAGGTAAGGCGATTTCAGGCTCGGAAATATGCTCTTGAACAATTTTTCCATTCACTTTTTTAACAATCACGCGCTCAGTGGCCTTGATGGTGTACAGCACGTCGATTTTTTCATTGTCGAGAATGTCGGCCTTATAGCGAATGCCATTCGCCCGTTTATCAGGGTTAAATAACAAATCCGGTTGGTGTTTTCGGGCAAAAGTCAGGATGGCCAATGACAATGCGCTCAATTCGCCAGCGTAATCCATGGCCAACACCTGAATCTGGTATTCATTCAAGTAAGATGCAGATTGCGTACCAGTGGCCTGTATACCACCGTCAGTGATGTAGACCTCTAATAAATCAGGGTTTTGTTTAAACTGGGGTATCTGCTCAACAATAGTTTGTCGTAATAGATTTGGCTTTAACATTATCTCCCCCGAGTGTCATAGAGTGCTTTTTGGCAACGCATTTCAATGCGTTCTTGTAGTGGTGCCGTGGCGCATTTGGGCTCTTGCAATAACACCACGCCGCCCAACAAAATCAGGCTTAAAAACAAAATAAAAACAATGAATATCAAGATATTAATTAATGTTTTCATCTCACCCCCTTACACTGGTCTACCACGTCACGGATATAACCCTGTAAATAACTTATTTTGGCTCTGTCTCGCTGAATTCCGGTTCGGATATCGTGAACAATAAGTCCACCTTTTCGAGTGAGTCCGACGGTGGCTGCATCGCCCACGCTGCCGGTGCGGGCAGTGTGATTGATGGTGAGCTCACAGGTTGCAAGATCGGCGCTGGCGAACTGCACGCGACGACGCTCAGTGAGCAAATCATCACGCAAACGTTGAGATTTATTTTGTTCATCTAATAACCTCTGGTTATAGGTCATATCAAGCTGGTGCAAGGTCTCTTGTGCTTTTTTTAGTTGAGCGAGTTTTTCATTTGAATCAATAAAGGCTTGGGCGCTTATCGCACTGAGTGCCATTTGGTGCCCCAGTTCGCTCACACTTAACTTGGCTTTGAAGTCCAAACGTGCAATGCCAAACACCGCACCACCACTCACTAATGCCGCAATACAAGCAACCGCTAAATATCCCCCAAAAACCTGACGATAATTCACCATCATTGCCCCCATTCACCGCACAGTAATTCGGTCTCTTGGTCACGGCGGATCACTTGGCCATAACAGCCGTCTGGCTGGCCTTTAGTTTGGCGACAATCTTTACCGCCATCCCGCGTCCATTTAGGGAGTTCTGCACAGGCTCCCTTGATATCGCCCGCATTTAACTTGCGATAGAACGTGGATGAAAAACATTTAGATGGCCCGATGTTGTAAGGGCAAAATGACGCAATACCGGCGATTTGTGGCTCAGTCAGAGGTACGTGAACATGGCGTTTAACCCATGCAATCGCTTTGTCAGCTTCAATCTGGTTTAGCCGGTCACATTCCGCTGGGGATAATTGAGTACCCATTTTTACTGGTTTACCATCAATGCGTGTCACACCACGACAAATAGTGACCATACCGCCCCCGTCACGATACGCCTTGAGCGAATTCCCCTCTTTTTCATCCAAAAAGCCGGAGAGGATCGCACCGCCACTGGCACCGGAAATAATCAACGCAATAACAGCCTGACTTAATCGTGATTTGGCATTCATTTCATAAATCCTTTGGTGATTGCTCGGTGACTTTCACAATATTTTCAATATCGCGCTCACTGATGGGGTGACGAGAGAAATAACGTTCTAATATGCGTGTGCGTTTCATTTGCTCACGGCGGTTTAACCGATATGTCATTACTCCCAATGAAACACTGGCAATTAACCCGATTAAAAAACCCCACTCATACACGGAGAAATCACCAAAAAACCCTAAAATGCCCGACCCACTGAATAAACCGCCAAATCCAGAAAGTGCGTAAGTTAGGCGGCTCCACCAATCATTCATGCTATTAATCCTGTTTTGTTAATCCCAAAGTTGGATCATGTCTTGTTTTGCCATCGGTGCGAGTTCAGGTAATTCCACCCATTGCCCCGCAGCTAGCTGTATGCCGCCCTCAACCAAATTCGGGTTGACTTGTAATACGTGCTCAACGATGCCCTGAGTGCGCCCATAATGGCGCCAACACAACAGATCAACGGTGTCACCTTGTAGCGCCTGCACTTTCATTAGACGAGCTCCGCAAACATGCGTAACTTACCGAGAATATCCCGCACGGCGTTCTGGCCATCGCGGCGCAGATCATCAATTTGCGTGCTCAAGGCTTGGGCGTGTTTTTCACCCTCACGCGTGGTGTCAATATCGCGGTAGTTTTCAATCAATAAGGCCTTGGTAAAGCTATACACCGCATGGTGATAACGAAATACAACGGCCGTGGTGTCGTTAATTTGTGGTGATGGCACCACAGATAATTGGGTAAAGCCCTTGGCGTTCTGTTCCTGCCGCCATTCATCCAATAGCTGATTGACGTACAACACCGCTTCAGTGGCCATATGCCTTAAGCGGCTTGTGGTGACATTACCTGTCAAGCGCATGGATTGGCGTAACAGGTCTAAACCAATGTCAGGCCAAAAGTCACCCGATGTGATTTTTTCATCGCCATCACTGATGCTTTCGTCTTGCACGCTATGAATTTGTTTTGATGCCACTAAGCTCATGATGACCCCTTTGAAAAAACGGAGGTGGACAGCGACAATACAGAGGATTAGCCCTTTATTATTGCTGTGCCTCCGTGGCACGCGGGTGCAACTCGGTTATTGCTATTTTTTAGGCGTATCGTCTTCTTGCTTACGCACTGCCCGTAATAGCTGTTCAATCTCTTTTTTCACGCCAATATCTTTGTCAATAAGAATGGCTTTTTGTAGGTATTCAAGGGCTAAGGCTTGTTGCTTATCATCATTTTTGAGTGTTAAACCAATGACTTTGTACAACTTGGCACGCGCCCCATCAGGCATATCTGATTGCGCTGTAATACGCTCTAAACTCAGCAAATCATCAAGTGACGCTGTCACTTCATCTTCTTTGCCGCTTGCTTTCACGGCTAATGACCAGTCGCAGATTTCATCAACTAAAACAGTGGCTAAGGTGCGGTTATAGTTATCGGGCAACGGCAGATTAAATTGGATGGCATATTCGGCCATGTTCAAGGCTTCTGTGTATAAACCCGCGTCGATATGCCACACTAAAGTACGAGTAAAGACCTCATCAGCCACACCGCTCTGGCTTTCCAACACGCCCTCAATCCAACCGCGATAATTAGATAAAACCTTGCGCTTATACGCCGCTTTGCGGTCATTGCCTTGGATATTGCTTAATTGCGCTTGGTCAGCCCGTAAACGGTGCAAAATATTTTCATAGGCGGTCATATCGGCCCGTGACATTTCGGCAGGTAACCCACCACGACGCGATGCCATCACTTTTTGCCAGTGCTGCTGTGCCGGTGTTAAATGTTCCATTTTCGTTCCCCAATGTTGGCTTAATTTTCTTTGTTTTCGGCGTAGTTGATGCCTTCAATCAGGCAAGATAGGCCATAATCTTCAATCACATAGCCCTCATTACCTGACGAATACGTCGCCACACGGTTATATTCCGGTTCATCTTTGATCACACGGCGATATTTACCTTTTTGCCAGTACACAGACAGGTTTTTAAAGGTCGTTATCAAGGTTGCGCCATCGGGGAAAAACGGCACTTGTAAGGTCGGTAAGTTACCCATTGAACTCAATTTCAACAGTTCATTACCCGCGAGCATTTCCATGTTTGGGTTTTGCTCACTGTGCTGGTTCATGATTTTGAAGTTTTTATCGGTATAGAGCTGATAACCGGTGATCGCCACTAAGCCCTGCGCACGGCGGTGCCACGGGTCTAACAATGAATTCACCGCATCGAATACCATCGCATCCACATTGGCATACATCCCTTTGGCAATGATTTTCCCGCTTTCATCACGGCTGGTTAACGTGACATCTTTCATCACGCGTTGTGGCGCCGCATTACGGATTTTTTGCAACCAACCGATATTGACGTCTTGTAACAATGGATTTTCGGCTTTATTGGACTTTTTCACCCGTTTCACACCATTGAACCCAATCATTAAGCGGTCATTAGCTTCTTGTTGTGCAATCAGTTGGCTGATCATCGGTTGAAATTCAGGGTGCCCCGCCCATGCGTCTAACCATGAATACGGGATAAACGTATCCCAGTTGGTTTTATCACAACGGTAATCGTCGCTGTTTTCCTCATTGACTTGCTCAGGCTGACGGCGCTCGGTCGTTGAGTCATTCGTACCGGCAATAGGGCCATTGACCGAACCAAAAACCTTTTGCCCCTCCTGGTCCGTCACTCCAAATGAGTTGATTTGTTTTAAAAATGGGCTGTTTTCCATTTTTGCTTTTTCTAAGCGCTGCTGCACCGCAGGGTCAACGCTAAAATTTAATGACGAGCCCTCACGACGTACTCCATTTAAGCGGGCTTGCTGGTCAAGCCATGAGAGATAATTCGCCAGTGATTCATTACTGATACCCATAGTAAAAACCTTTTATTGATTAAAATTGAAGAAAGTAAAACGCGGCTTAATATTCAGCCAACTTAGTCGAACCACCGGTGACTTGAGGGCGTGACTCCCCTGAACCATCAGTCACTGCAAGTTGTTGTTTTAAGGTGTTAAAATCATTGGTTAGCTGTGATAACGCTCGTTTTTGCGCTTCATTTTCGGTTAGCAAGGTGCCGCATTGCTGTGCGGTCAACTCAATGGCTGTTTTTAGGTTGGTGGTTTCTTCTGAGTTGTGATTACGTTCAAGCCCTAGCCACTGTTTCACCGTCGATAAAAACTTCTTACCAGCTTCCTTTTCCTCTTGGTGTTCGGTGTGTTGCTCACTTAACAAATGGCACTGCGTTTCTAATGAAGCGGTAAAGTAATTGCCGCTATCCGGTAAGCCGCGAGAAACCGCGCTTAGTTCAATAGGACGGGAACCAATAGCCGCAGGGTAATCAGTTAACGCTACCCCTGTTAAATAGGCGCGTTTGGTCTGTGGGAATGAGGGATAATATTCGATACTGGAAAAAATCTTTTGGCCTGACTTATTCAGGTTAACAATGTATTCATCTTTTAAATCATCAATATCAATAGTGACTTCAAGCCCTAATTTGCCTTTTAGTTCACCTTCAGTTAATTCAACGGTATTCACCGCTGAAATCATGCTATAGCTGCGAAATTGGCTATCTGGGAACAGACTTTTAATGTGATCCAAATTCACACGGCCACAGTAAAATTTTGGGTCGTAATCTTTCGCCATCTGCTCGATATGTTCACGCTCAACGGGAAAACCGTTTAGTGTCATCCCCTCTGCACAAGCAATCAGCTTTATCTGGCGCGTGTTTTTACCTTGCGACATAAATCAATCTCCGTTTCTGACGTAACTGTCATTTCGATACCTTCACTATCGCAATCATTTTCTTTTTGCTCAAAGGGTTACGGTTCTCATAGCGCTATGAGAACCCATATTCATAGAGGGTTACGCGCGGGCGTGACAAAGTGACAGCATGATGAAAACAGACATTGACCCACGACAAGAAGCCAAAGAACTTTATTGGCAGGCTTACAGCGTTTCGCAGATTGCAAAGCGGCTGGGCTTAAGCATTCACACCATTTATTCATGGCGACGACGTGATAAATGGGATGAGGCATCCCCTATTCACCGTGTTACTAACCAAATACATGTAAAAGTGCTGCGCATCATGGCGAAAGACACAATGACCGCCCATGACTTTAAAACGGTGGATTTCTTTAACCGCCAGTTAGACCGATTTGAGCGCTTGGAAATGAAGAAACAAACGGCGGGAACAAGTAAAGTTAAAGCACAAAAGAATCACTTTACCCCTGAGCAAATCGAACAGCTTAAAAACCTAGTGCTAGGTAGCTTATTTGAATATCAGCGCCAATGGTGGGATGAACGCACGCAGCGAAACCGCTTTATTCTTAAATCGCGACAAATTGGAGCTACGTGGTACTTTGCCCGCGAAGCCCTATTGACCGCATTGGAAACCGGTAACAACCAAATATTTCTATCTGCCAGCCGCGCACAGGCCTTTCAGTTCAAACGTTTTATTCAATTGTTGGCGCGCCAAGTGGGTGTTGAGCTCAAAGGCGGCGATGAAATTATGTTATCTAACGGGGCGATCCTGTTTTTCTTGGGTACCGCAGCAGCGACAGCGCAGTCATATACCGGTGACCTCTATTTTGATGAGGTGTTCTGGGTATCGCGTTTCTTGGAATTACGGAAAGTGGCTTCAGCGATGGCCACACAAACAGGGTTACGCCGTACTTATTTTTCGACACCATCGAGTGAAGATCACGAAGCCTACGAGTTTTGGACGGGGGATTTTTATAACAAAGGTAAGCCCGAGAAAGAGCGCAAAATCATTGAGCTATCCCATAAGGTATTAAAGCTTGGCCATTACTGCGCGGATAGTATGTGGCGGCAAATCGTGAATATTCATGATGCCATCGCTCGCGGGCTGAACCGCGTTAATTTGGAAGAAATCAAAGATGAAAACCCGCCCGATGATTTTCGTAATTTATACGAGTGTGAGTTCGTTAAAACGGGTGAACGGGCATTTAGTTATGATGCCTTAATCAATTGTGGCGTGGATGGCTATAACAGTGATGTTTGGCCCGACTGGAAACCTTACGCACCACGCCCGCTGGGTAATCGCCCTGTTTGGGTAGGTGCAGACCCGACCGGTACCGGTGATAATGGCGATGGATTAGGCCTTGTGGTTGCCTCACCACCGGCAGTCACTGGCGGGAAATTCCGCATCATTGAAACTATCCAGTTACGCGGGATGGCATTCGAAAAACAAGCGGAAGAAATCAAACGCATTACTCAGCGTTATAACGTGCAATCCATCACCATTGATGGTACTGGCGGTACTGGTGCCGCCGTGCACGAGCTGGTCGTTAAATTCTTTCCTGCCGCCAATTTACTCAACTATTCGGCTCCTATCAAACGCATGATGATCATGAAAATGCTCATGCTCATTCGTAATGGCCGTTTTGAATACGATGCAGGGTTACATAAGCCCCTGATTACCTCATTTATGACCATCAAGAAAGTGCAAACCCAAAGCGGGATTATCACCTATGAATCAAGCCGTGTTCGAGGCTTAGACCATGGTGATTTAGCGTGGGCGGCAATGAATATTTTCTCTAACGAAGCGATATCCAGTGAAACTGGCGGCGCTGGCGCACAAGTTATGGAGTTTTAACCATGGAACAAGCAACAGAATTAGCAGCAACCGAAGAACAAACACAAAGCCCTGAATTTTGCTCATTTACGTTTGACCCGCCATCAATTGTCTCTGGCAGCGGTGATTTGCTGGACTGCATGGAGTGCAACCACAATGGCCGCTGGTATGAAACCCCTATTGATTTTACTGGTATTGCACGCTCGTTTACCTCGTCAGCGGCCTACCATCAATCACCCTTAGTGTTTAAGCGTAATGTGATCACCAGTTGTTTTGAACCAACGCCGTATTTATCACGCCCTGACTTCACTACCTTAGCGCAGGATTTTGTGGTTTTTGGTAATGGTTACCTTGAAAAACGCATTAACCGGCTCGGCGATATGTTAACGCTTAAACCCTCTTTGGCTAAGTACACCCGCGCTGGTGTTAATGAGGGGCAATACTGGCAAGTGAAGAATTACCAAGATGCCTACGAGTTCCGCAAAAATAGCGTGATTCATTTGAAAAACCCGTGTATTCACCAAGAGATATATGGCACTCCCGATTATTTGGCTGGACTAATTTCCGCTAACTTGAATCATTCAGCCACCCTATTTCGGACCAACTATTATGAAAATGGCAGTCACGCCGGTGTGATGGTGTATCTTTCCGCGGCTTTGGCTGACGACAAGGCCGTCGAGTCATTAAAAAAGTCACTCACCGAAGCCCGCAAAGGTAAGGCGTTTAAAAATATCTTTGTCTATGCCGCCAATGGTGGCAAGGATGGGATTCAAATACTGCCATTCTCACAAATCAGTGCCAAAGATGAGTTTGTCGGCATCAAGGACACCACGCGCGATGATTTGTTGGCCATGCACCGTATACCACCACAACTGATGGGGATCATTCCGCAAGGTTCCGGTAGTCTTGGTGATGTTGAAAAAGCTGCAATGGTGTTTTGGTTCAATGAGTTATTACCGCTGATGGAAAGCATGAAATCAATTAACGACATGCTAGGTGTTGAGGTGATCCGCTTTAAACAATATGCGTTGCTGGATTTTTTGACTCAGGCAAAGGGAAAAGAGCCGAATTATAAATAAACTAAAGATAAGCAAACTGAGTGATCCATTAACTCAGTTTGCTTATCTAGGCAGCGATTAAGACTTATACTTGGCTAACATCTCATCAATTTTATTTAATTCCACTTCAATCATTCGGTCACAAATATTTGGTAAACCTTTTAATTTTTGTAGCAATGCTTTTTTCTCATCTTCATTAAGAGTCCAACTCTCAGCGATACCTGTAACTAAGTAGTTGTTGCAACCTGCTTCATAACTGCCAGTCGTTTTCATTTCATAGTTATAATCTTCGATTTTAAACAATTTATTTTCAATCAAATAATTAATCATTTCTGCATTACCAACATAAAATGCATAAAAAATTAGATTTATATTTTTCTTTTTATAAAAGTAGGAATCAATATCATTGATGGTTGTATTTTCTAAAATACCTCTATCATTCTTAACTTTTTCAATTACGAAAGGTAAGTTATTCGTTAATATGTTCATTGCTAATTTGTAATCATCATTACTAGGCGGCAATCTTGTTAAAAAATAATTTGCCGCATTAACTTCTCTATACTCTATCATTTTATGATAATCAATGTCTCGAAGATTAACATAACTAGCAATGTTTGGATTTAAATCAATTAACTTATCTAATCTACTAATATATATATCACTGTATTCCTTCTTACTTTCAGTTGCAATTTTATATACTAATTCCCATATTAATTTTTGTTTTGATTCTTCATCTAGTAAAGTGAAATACTTTTCAGCAAAAAGAGCCTCAAGATTATGATTTATAGTCATATTCTTTGATATTTTTTTATCAAAAAAAGACCGGAGGTAGTGTCTACCCTCTTCTATTCTATTAACATCAAAGTTATCTTCATGAAATTGGCAGCCAAATAAAAACTCTAAAGAGTCAATGGGCGCTTCAGACCGAAATAATGCATACCATATATAATCCTCTAATTCATACTCAACTAAACTGCAATTTTTTCCTAATTCTTTTTCTAAAGAGTTAGTGTCTCCATTAGCAATAAATGAATATATTTTATTTTCAAAATCAACATTTAATTTCTGAGGAAAATAAATAATATTGTATGCAACAAAAGATATTAAGAATGCACCAACAAATTCACTTGATTTTTTGAATCTAAAAACAACCAGAAAAAAATTCAAAAATGTAAATATGAAAAATGTGAAAATACCAAAAAAAATTTCACCTTTATCTTTAACAAAATAAATTTCAACATCACAATAGTATATAAAATTTAAAAATGGAATGAAAACAGAGGCAATAATCAGACTTCTCCATTTATAAACCTTGCTATTATTTTTAAATTTACTTTTAAAACTATTCTCTTCATCATCCTTAGCAAGAAATTTTTCAGAATTACATTCTGAGGTTTTATCCTTTGGTATTGTATCGTTGAAAGCATTTCCAATCGAAATCAAGTAGGTTATACATAAAGTAATTAAGACTACCGCACCGATCGCAACAACATAACCAAGACCATCAAACATAACAATTCCATTTATCATTAACGAATACCAGTGCATAGTCTTAATGTTAAATTTACCTTAGGTACATAAGATAAATCTCACTCACGTACTATTCCTTATCTTTGATGCTTATTAGATTAATATATTACCCACAAAAGCGATTAAAACAACCTCAGTGCCATTTCATAATTTCCACATAGCAATACTTGTTTTTTTACTCAATCTCACTGCTACGGGCTACTGACTCTCAAATAACCCCACTTATAGGCTGATCACACCATAGCCAGCGCGGGCCATCTTTACCCTTTTGCGCACGCTTGCTCCCCCGCCTCGCCCGCACGCAAAAGGTGTGGGATTTTGTGCGGGTGTGCGGAGGGTTGGAAGTTAGGCTGGGTATGGTTTGGGTAGGAAGTAAATTTAAGTGGAAGTTGTGCGAGTTTGTGCTGAATTATGAGTAAAAAAACCGCCAAAATTTTGACGGTTTTTATTAAATCAAACTAAGCGAATTTTAATCTATACCCAGCTAGAGATACTACATTGCTTTCTTCCGGTTGCGAGACTTTCTCAGATAACAAAATGTCTCCAGATAAATTAGAAAGCATATTCACTGAAATTCTGAGCCTATTAGCTAAATCTTGGGGGCTTATACCTAATTCATTAATAAGAACTCTAATCGCCCTATGAAAAAACTCTGGTTTTTCATGTTTAATTAGATAATCTTCCTTCTCATCAATTGCTTCGCCTTTTCTTTTTAACCCAAAGAACGCTGTTTTATACTGAGCGTCAGTCAATAAAGACAGTTGGTGAGCTCTATAAATTATAGCAGCTTTACTGACATTCCATGTCAGTTTAAAATTGCTTAACCCCTTCCAATCTATCCTTCCTCCTATTGGTCGAGGAAAATATTTTGCCATTGAAGATCTAGGTAACAAAAGTGCAGATGCAAATCTATTCGCTTGTGATTCTGTTATTCTATCACCAGTAGAAATACCCTCATGTAAAATTAAATGCCCAACCTCATGAGCTATATCAAATCGTTGCCTACATGGAGACCTTTTTGCCATATTTCGAACAATAAATGGGCGACTTAAAGGCACTGACAGTGCGTCAACTTCATCTGATACAGATTCAAAAGAGGTAACAAAAGCCCCTAATTTTTCAGCTAAACGTGTCATATTTTCTATGGGTCCCATACCTAATCCCCAATCGGATCGACACTTTTCAGCCGCCCTCTCAATATCATCTTGCGTTACAACTTTAATTGACGGGAATTTAACTGGAGGTAAATTTAAATATTCGTCAAAAATATTAATTAGTCTTCTATACAACTCTGCTCGTGACAATGTTGCTAGTTTAGTCGACATTCGTGTTGAACTTCGTTTTCTAAAATGTACAATTTCTTCGTTAACTAAGACATCACTATTTTCATAAAAGAAATCAATATTAACTTGCAAGGCATTAGCTAATTCATTTGTAAGCTCTTGTGTTGGTGACGCATCGTCCGTTTCCAAGCGCTGAATGTATTGGCGGGTTTTACCAACCCGCTCAGCAACTTGCTCAAGAGATAGCTCGTGATACAGACGAGCCAATCGTAAATTAGAGCCTTTAAACACTTTGTTTCACCTATTTTTCGTTTTTACTATTACTTCTTTTTTCCGTATCAGTTGTAAGAACACTGATAGGATCCAAATCAATAGGAACAGATAATGGAGGAGTATTATCTTCAGAATGAAGTACTGTTACTCTTTCATCACCATAGGTCCATTTTGAAACCATCTCATTTAACGCATTGTAACCAATGAAATGAACTCTAGCGCCTTCCCCCTCAAATTCTGGTTTTTCAATCACAAATCTATGCATTGTGGGTGCTGTTAATTCTGGCTCCCATAATTGGTCAACTTGGTTTCTTCTATAAAATCCTGACTTTTGAGGGTTATCAGGATCATCAGCAAAAAATCTAATCGGTACAGTACCAATTGAAAAAGTAACATCCATCCCTGCGTGTGATAATTTTAACCAATCAAATTTACCACTCATGCATAGTTGAATTAAAAGTTGTCTCTGCCTACCAAAAGTACACGTCCCTCTTGTATAATTATCATCTAGTGGTGTAGATAACTGCATGTAAGTATTATCAAGGACTTTCAGTAGTTCTTCAGCAACTATAGTCAGTCGCTCTTTTTTTAAATCATCTGAAAAAAACCAAGGGGCTTTGTAATCGGTCATAATCATCTCTTATAAAAAATGGTGCAAATATTTGATTTTGTCAACCTGAATGTTGGTGCATTTTTACAGTTTTGTCAACTCAAGTTTTTGTGTTCACACTCACATTAATTACATAATAGTTATAGGGCCATTTTAGTCCAGAAAACTGACTATAAATAATATCAGACAGTCATTTCTGCAGTGTTTATTCAATCATTCACAAAAACATAAATAAAAATTATACTTAACGCCCCTAAACGTTTTTTGGAATGAGTAAAATGAAAGATAGTAAATATAATGCCTTATGTGTTGACACTTCCATTTTTATAAACCATGGATTAACATTGAATAAAGGGCTACTAAAAAGATTAGACCAATTTAAGAATTCAAAAATAAAATTAGTTATACCTAATATCATTATGAATGAACTTGAAAAGCATCTTCTGAAAAAAAAATCCGAAAAACATATAGACTTAAATTCATCTATAAAAGATTTCATTCGATACCATGACTCAAATAATGAAAAGCTAGTTGAATTTCAAAATATCGTCAATGAATTTACACCTAATATTTCAACTAATAAATCAATATCCAACTTTATTAATAAAACAGGATTAAAAATTATTAATGTTGATGATTACTTAGATGTGAAAAAATTAATTGAAATGTATTTTTTAAATCAGCCGCCATTTGAAGAAACAGGTAAGAAAAAATCAGAATTTCCAGATGCAATTGCACTTCTTTCATTAGATGCATGGGCAGAAGAATGTAATATAAAAGTTATTGCAGTGAGTACAGATAAAGGTTGGTTAAATTACTCTGAACACTCTGAATATATTGATGTTGTTGATGATCTATCCAATGCCATTTCAACGCTTCAATCGCAAATAGATCCTGAAATATTATTATCTAAATTGGCTAATATGTTAGATGCCCCCTATGGGGAATTTTACAATTTGATCAAAGAAAAAGCTGAGAGTTATACCAATCAAATAGAATCTCAACCAGATGCAATTTCTAATTTTGACATTGACTCTGACTACTTAGAAGTTAATTTTAATGAGATTACATTTTCGCATTCATCTTCAAGTTCATTATTTTTACAATTAATTCAATTTGAAGATAATATGGTTGTTGTGCAAACAAATGTGGATATAAATGCTACAGCTCACTGTGATTTTACTTTATTAGTTAGAGATTCAACAGATAAAGATTATTATAATATAGGTACAACATCTGAAAGTACAAATTTTGATTTTAATACAGATATATTAATCACATTTACTGGCAATTTTGAAAATGTGAGTAATATAACTGGCGTAGATATAGATGATGTTGAGTTTTTATCTTCACCTTCTTATATTGATTTTGGCTATATTGAACCATCATACAATTACGAATCCGATTAATGGTTAACTTGCTACAACCATAACTTTACCCCCCCTCCGGAAACCGGTTACAACGGTTACACCCTACCAAAACTACCTATAACCCACTGATTATAAACAACTCCGTTGTAACTTTTTACTGGTTACAACGGGTTACAAAACAGGATTTAAAAAGTTACATCCTTATAAAACAATAAGTTATATTTTTAATTTGTAACCTCTTAAAACGGTTACACGTAACCACAAAGTAACCCATTTGTAACCTTTTACTATTTCTATATTTCTATATCTTATCAATAAGATACAAGGATATTTTAATTTTGTAACCATTGTAACCGCTTTCCGAACCCCTCCCATAAATTCTCTATATTTATAAAAGAGATTAAATAATAGTCAACTCTTACTCTGTTATCCATAGATTTACTTACCTACGCTTTTATAGAATATTGATGATGAGCATTTACTTAATTCATGGGGTTTATCGATAGATAAAAGAAAGGCTGCACATCCGCAGCCTATGAATGAATGGATGAAAAACTAACTCTCACTGTTTTCCAGAAACACCCAGCACTTAATCACTTCAGGTCTTTTAAGCGTACTCCCCACCGCAAGCGTGCTATTAAACTGGCTGTTCACCACACTTCGCACCGTCTTAACGCCTACAAACTTACGCATGCGCCCCGATTTCAATAAGTTCTTAATATCTGTATTCAATTGCATAGACTGACGGTATTCGCTGGCTACTTGCGCAATATGGTTAAAATTCACCGCATAAACGCCCTTTTCACTACTATGATTCACACCAAAGGCCTCATTATCGTGTAAATAATCAAACAGTTCCCAAAACTCCATCACTTGTGGTTGGTCGAGTTGGATCGCTTGAACGCGTTGTTTGGCCAACTCAATAATAAAGTCACGAGTTTGGCGAATATGAGCCGCTTTTACAGGAAGAACTAACGCTAACGTTTCTAGCAATGCAATTAACTGTGCGTGATTCTTAGCAATCCGCTCATGGTTAATCGCCTTATCCGCAAATAGCTGTGCCTGTAAGCCATCTACGCGCTCATTGTATTGCTTTAATATCGCCGCTTCTTTCATCAATACCGTAGGCAAAAAACCGGATAACCTTTCAATGGGATAACGTTCAAGGGCTATGGCGGCATAACGGGTTTCAACACTTTGCTCCGCTTTATCGGTATAAAGATGAATAATCCGTTCTAAAACGGCGCGTGACGCGTTAATTTCTGCATTCTGTGCAATAATAATACTGCCTTTAAACAACGGCTCATAAGTCTCATTACCGCTATTTTTCACCCCTAGTGAACGCGTTGCACGGCCGTTATACAGTGACTTAAGTTCTTCCCAATCAAATGCTTTTAACTTCGCATTATCTTGCACGCGGTCACTTTCAATTAAACACACTGGCAAATTACTAATCTGTGAAAAGTTTCGTCCTCGAGCGGCAACACTCGACTTTGATGCATCGAACCCCTCATAATCTGCGCGGCCGCATAAACGCCATAAAAACTCAATCAACGTACTTTTACCTGAACCAGGCTCACCACAAATTTCTAAAAATGGGTAGCTTTTATGAGTCTTGCGTATCTGCTCCGCAAAGAACGAACCCAACCAGAACGCCAACACCACATAACCTTTTGCGCCAAACGCATCCCAAAGAGAACTTAACCAGCTGGTATCAAATTCGCTAAAATCGGTATTAATGGCCAATGATGGGCTAAGGCTTAACGTCTTGATATCCAACTTATTGAGAGAGAAATAATCTTCCTCATTTAACGTAAAACACTTACCATCCTGCACCGCAACATCATTAAACACATAGACACCATACTCTTTGTTATAACCCACATAATTTTGCGTGATCACCTCTTTGATATCCGGCAAAGCTTGCTTGCAAATGCGGTCCAATTGCAAAGTTGTGCCGGTATAAACAGCCCCTTTGGCCACATGCAATAAACGCTTTTTGAATTCACTGGCACTGGTTAATTGTGAGGCGGTAAACGTGGCTTTAACTTGCGGTTGGCGAGGAAAATCGACACGCATGTAATACCATGATTCATCAGTCTCAACGGATTTTTGGAAATATAGCGGAGTGGGATAACAATTGGCGATTTCAACTACCGTACCGGACTCTTTTACCGCTTTTTGTCTGGCTTCATCTTCATCTAAATCGGGTTCGGCATCATGAATGCGCTCAATGGTTTTCATCATTTTATCGATATCCAACTTAAACCAATACAAGCGGTTATCATGTTGAAAATCGAACTCTGAACGCTCCGTCCAGTTAAACATTAAACGCGCCTTTTCAAACGCGGTTGAGGCTAATAATAACTTGCCGTAATAGCGATAACGGGCGATATCGCGCTCCGTTAGCTTGCCTTTCATATGCAAGTCATTCCAATCGTTGCCACACTCTTTTTCAGCGGGTCTCGCGGCCGTGGCTTTCCAGCCATCATCATAGCTGCGGGCAACAAACTTTTTCATGGCGCGCTCACCGGCTGCGCCATTATCCAACGCCCAAACTAAAAGCGGCTTTCTATTATTACCTAGCGCTGTTCTCAGCGCACTTAAAGCAATTTCAGGGTAGTTATGGCAAGTCATTAACGATACAGCCGCAATACCGTTTTGAATCAAGCTAAGGGCATCAAAAATGCCTTCCGTTAGCCAAATCTCTTTGGCTTGGGTTAAATCCTGCTGTGGCAGTGTCCACCAATGCCCTTTATAAGAACCAAAAAAGTTAGCTTTGCGATCAAAACGTGAGGGCCTATCAATAATGCGTTCCCAATATGCCCCCTCGGGTAAAGCAAATTTCACCGTTGCAGCACCTAATCCATTAGCATGATAACTAGACTCGGAATACAACCCTTTCAAGGGAGCGATATCAAGCCCTCTGGCGTGCTGTAAATAGGCATCTGCGGCTGCATTTGGTGCTTGTTGCGTCTTGGGGTAGTGTGCTGACCAGTCATCAAATATATCGGGATAAATCTCTTTTACAATCAACTCAGCGCCACATTTATTTTCACGGCCACAACGCAACACAAACGGCATTTCAATTGAGGTAAATAGCTCTTTTTTCTTACAATTTGGGCACACACCTTGGCGCAAATAGCCATTTTGCTCTTTAAATTGAAAGTCGTGTACGAGGCGAGGTAATAACGCCTGAATATGATATGATTTCATGTGATAACCTTAGAGCACACAATCAGCGTCTATCCCGCAGTTTGTGTGCTTTTTATTTGCTTACAGAAAATGATTTCTCATACGCTGTGGTAATGTTTTTCTTTCAGTTCAAACAGAATTTGGCAGTCAATACACAAGGTGCAGCCAATCACCGCTTGGCGGCGGGCTTCTGGTATTGGGTGATCACAATTCTCACATTCAAACGCAGATACCCTATTCGCTGGCTTCCTCGCAGCTTGGATATTTTGTTCTAGCACTAATGCCGCATGTTCATTGGCGCGGTCGATAACATCAGACATAATTAAGATCTCCCGCTTGTGACTCGAATTTATCCGCTTCATCAATCAATAACTGATGAATTTGCGCATAATCTAATTTCTCTGTTAATACTTTGTCGGCTAATTGACGTTGGCGATCAGCAAAACGATTCATTAATGATTTACGCTCATCTTCCCTATTCGCTTTTATATTTTCAGCCACAGGGGTAAATATAGGGTCTGGAATATGTCTCATTTTAAAACCTCATTTTTAGGTAATAAAAAGCCCTGACCGATAAAGGTCATTGTTTAATGATTTGATTATTAGTTGCTAGCTAGCTGTATTCAAAGAACTTTTTATTTATTCCGCCATTCACAAAATAAATCTTCTTTTATCGTTATCGTGAACAAATGTGAATGGCTATTTTGTTTCTGACTTTGCTCAATGACATAACGAAAGAAACTTAAAAACTTTGCGAATGGAATACTTGGGCTAAAATCGTTCATTCCATTCACAGAAATCAAAACGGTATTACCTGCATTACTCAAAGGAAGAAAGTGTATTAATTGTGATAATTCAAAAACGACACTATTTATTGGTGAATACTTATCTTCAATACAAATATATACTCCGTTTTGTGTATTCTTGACGATTAAATTACTTTCCACCTTTCATCCTCCACAACCCATCTATATATTTTGTCGCTTCAGCCATAGCATCAAACTTGCCGAACGACTCCCCTAAATGCCAAACGTGATAACGTGTGATTGGTGTCTGCTTCTTGCGTGGTAACGTGATAATCGTAAACCCACGATACACCGCACAATGATGGCTCACACGAATAACCTGACTCATTGCGGCTTACCTAAACCCAACCACACCAACCAACCGTCACGCATTTCCGCGGGTAACGACTCATAGGCCAGCCTTAAACCATTATTCCACGCTGGCAAATACACATAATTCTCCGCACGACTAGAGCCAGGTCTTTTCATCTGAACAATCGGTAACTTACCTGCTTTACGCATATCGGCCACTGCGCTTGCTGGCTTACCAATCAACTCAGCGAATTTTTCCTCAGTCACAACATCTGACAGACTTACGATTTTCTCTCTCATCTGCTACCCTCTTATGTCAGGCGCTTTCTAGCGCTTTAGGACTCTTTGCTTCATTGCATTGAGATATCAATGTTCTTATAAAATAAGAGATCTCTTATATAATGTCAACGTACGATAGCGAAAGACTAAAGCTTATACGTGAGTCAGAAAGGCTTAATGTTAAGCAAGCTGCTGATTTGGTAGGTATTAATTATGTTACCTATCATGGATATGAAAGTGGAAAAGCTAAAATGTCATTGGAGTCTGCAATGAAATTCTTTAAGCATCCCCGATTTAGAAAATACCGAGATTGGTTCATGTTCGATGAGGTAAATCCCGAAGCTGGCCAAATCGCACCGGCTTTAGCGCACACTGGGCACGAAAATTCAGGATCACCCCACTCAGACAAGAAAACTGGTTAACAATTTATCAGGCATTTTGTGAGGTTAACTCGCAAAGCCAATCGACCCTCGGAGGGCTTTCTTATGGCAATTAAGAAACTCGAAGATGGTCAATATGAAGTGGACATTAGACCGGCTGGCCGTCAAGGAAAACGCGTCAGACGTCGATTTGATACAAAACACGAAGCCGTTTTGTTTGAGCGTTACGCCCTATCAAACAAAATGCACAAAGATTGGTTAGATAAATCCAATGATATTCGGCCGCTACAAGACTTAATTAATTTGTGGTGGAACACCTTTGGGAAAAGTAGCGACTATGCGCAGGACACGTTATTAAGGGCAACACGCATTGCGACCGCACTCGATAACCCGCCAATGTGCTTATTAACCGATAAGCAATTAGCACTTTACCGCGAACTCCGGCTCGCTGCGGGTATCAAGCCCTCCACGATAAACCGTGATTTTTCAGCAATAAGCGGCATATTTACCGCCTTAAAGCGCACGGATTTATTTATGGGTAAGCACCCAATACGAGGGCTATCACGGTTAAAGCAAAAAGCGACTGAGATGTCCTATTTAACGCATGAAGAAATCAGGCTGCTGCTGAATATATTAAAAGGTGATAATAAAAAAGTGGCGATTTTATGTTTAAGCACCGGTGCGCGTTGGGGGGAAGCAGTTAAATTAAAACGCGAGCACGTGATCCAAAATAAAATCCGTTTCACTTTTACCAAAACGGGCAAAGCGCGCATTGTACCGATTTCCCAAGAAGTCGCAGATGCTGTGTGTACGCGAAAATCCGGTTTGCTTTTTCCAAACACCTCTTACGATATGTTTAGAAAGCACATAAAGACCATTAAGCCTGATATGCCGCAGGGCCAAGCCACGCACGCATTACGGCATACTTTCGCAACCCATTTTATGATGAATGGCGGCAGTATTATTACTTTGCAGAGAATCCTAGGTCACTCGACATTACAGCAAACACTGACCTACGCACACTTTGCACCGGACTTTCTTCAAGATGCGATTACGTATAATCCACTAAAGGGAGGAACAGAGTTAGCTTAATAGATTGTTCGTTTTAGGATGATTTTGACGACAAAAAACCGAGGCAAATTTAACTTTTGCATGTCCACAAATTGTCCACACTGGGATGTATTTCTCCGCTGTAAGTACCACCAAATCAGCGTTTAGATCGTCCACAAGTTGTCCACACTTGAACACTTTTAGGCACTTTTGAGCCTTTTTCGTACAGATTATGCACAAAAAAAAGGCACTCGCCCCCGAGTGCCTTTTGACTACAACTCACTGAATATAAAGTAAATTACACCTATTCAGCGGTTCTGGTACTTGTGCGGATTAGGTAATCAAAGGCGCTAAGTGCGGCTTTTGCTCCTTCTCCGGCTGAAATAATAATTTGCTTATAAGGGACTGTAGTACAGTCACCGGCAGCAAAAATACCTTTAATACTGGTTTCGTTACGTGCATCGATCTCGATTTCGCCCATACGGTTTCTAGCAACTGTGTCGCCTAGCCAATTAGTATTAGGCAATAAACCTATTTGCACGAATGCTCCCGCCACTTCTAATAAATGTACGCTATCATCAGTACGGTCTTTATATTCGAGACCCGTCATTTTACTGCCATCACCTTTTACTTCTAAGGTTTGTGCATTGACGATAATATCGACATTTTTCAGGCTACGTGCTTTTTTCTGTAATACAGAATCTGCTTTCAGTTCCGGAGCAAACTCCAGTACGGTCACATGCTCAACGACACCGGCTAAGTCAATAGCCGCTTCAATACCTGAGTTACCGCCACCAATAACGGCAACACGTTTACCTTTAAATAACGGACCATCACAGTGTGGGCAGAATGTTACACCCTTAGTACGATATTCTTGTTCCCCCGGAACACCCATATTTCTCCAGCGAGCACCTGTTGAAATAATAATACTGCGTGATTTTAAGATCCCACCCGATGCAGTTTCGATTTGGTGTAATCCACCTTCTTCTGCCGCAGGGATCAGTTTTGCAACTGATTGGCCATCAATGACATCAACATCATAGCTGTCCACGTGGTTCTTCAATGCGCCTGCAAAAATAGCCCCTTCCGTTTTGATAACTGAAATATAGTTTTCAATATCAACCGTATCCATAACTTGGCCACCAAAACGCTCGCCAATTACGCCAGTACGGATCCCTTTACGTGCGGTATAGATTGCCGCTGAAGCCCCTGCTGGGCCACTACCAATAACAAGGACTTCAAAAGGCTCACGCTCTGTGAGTGATTTCGCTGCACGCGCATCTGCGTTGGTATCAACTTTGCTAACAATTTCACTTAACGTCATACGCCCTTGGCCAAACTCTTTTCCATTCAGGAAAACCGCAGGAACGCCCATCACATTACGTTCATCAATCTCATTTTGGAAAAGTGCACCATCAATAGCCGTATGGCTAATATTTGGATTTAAAACTGCCATTAAGTTCAACGCCTGAACAACATCTGGGCAGTTATGGCATGATAAAGAGTAATAAGTCTCAAAGTGGAATTCGCCTTCAAGACCTTTAACCTGCTCTAATAACTCTTGCGCTTCTTTAGATGGATGACCACCGATTTGCAATAATGCCAGCACAAGAGAGGTAAATTCATGCCCCAAAGGTGAGCCTGCAAAACGCAAACCACTATCTGTACCTGGGTTAGTAATTAAAAAAGACGGTGTTCTTAGTGCGCTATTGCGCTCTTCACGTACAGTGACTTTATCTGACAGAGATGCAATTTGTTCTAACAGCTGCTTGATTTCATTTGATTTTTCGCTGTCATCTATATTAGCAACTAATTCAACGGGTTTAGTTAAACGTTCTAAGTAGGCTTTCAACTGTGCCTGTAAATTATTGTCGAGCATGTAATCCCCTTTAATTTTTATCATAAAATCGGGTACATATACCCGTCGTGATCCAAGTTGCAGGCCTAAACACCTGCAACCTGAATTATTCAGTATTAATCAATTGAGTTAGATTAATTAGATTTTGCCGACTAAGTCCAAAGATGGAGACAGTGTTGCATCACCTTCTTTCCATTTAGCTGGGCAAACTTCACCTGGGTGACTTGCAACATATTGTGCTGCTTTAACTTTACGTAACAGGTCAGCTGCATCACGACCGATACCTTCAGCAGTAATTTCGATTGCCTGAATGATACCTTGTGGGTCAACAACGAAAGTGCCGCGGTCTGCTAAGCCTTCGTTTTCACGCATATTTTCAAAGTTACGTGTTAATGCGCCAGTTGGGTCACCGATCATGGCATATTTGATTTTACCGATAGTTTCTGAACTTGCATGCCATGCTTTATGGGTAAAATGTGTGTCAGTAGAAACAGAGAAAATTTCAACACCTAATTTTTGGAATTCTTCATAATGGTCAGCAATGTCACCCAGTTCAGTTGGGCAAACAAAGGTAAAGTCAGCTGGATAGAAGAAGAAAACGCTCCATTTACCTGCAACATCTTTTTCAGAAACTTCGATAAATTGGCCATCTTTAAATGCTTGGTTAGTAAATGGTTTGATTTGAGTATTAATTAATGACATATGATGTTCTCCTGTTTGGTTGCCTATTAAGTTACTGTTTTACAGCAGCTTAATCCAATCATTACCCACTATTGATTTGATAGGTACAACCTAATCATGCACCAATAATTAATAGGTGAAGCATTAGAACGCTTACTGAAAAATTCAGCAAGCGTTTTATGCATTAATGGATATTTTATGTACAGTAGGTTATGCCATGGTGGCAATCGTTTTGCGAAAACGAATGAGTGCGAGAGAAAAGAATACAGCACCAATAACAACAAGAACCGCAAATTGAGGCCAAACAATTTGGAAGCCAGCTCCGCGATATAAAATCGCTTGAGCAAGGCTAACAAAGTGCGTTGTCGGCATGGTTAACATAATGTCTTGAACAAGCTGAGGCATACTTTCTCGCGCTGTCATTCCGCCAGAAAGCATATTTAATGGCAATAACACTAAGATCATCAACAAACCAAACTGAGGCATGGAGCGTGCAATCGTCCCCATAAAAATACCAATCGACGTTGTCGCAAATAAACTCAAGGCCACCCCACACATAAACAATAAGATAGAGCCTTCGATTGGTACTTGTAGCAATGTTTTTACAACCAAAATTAAGGAAACACCAGATGCAATCAATACCACCAGCCCCATTGACCATATTTTCGACATCATAATTTCAAATGGCGTTAGTGGCATGACCATCAAATGTTCGACGGTGCCGTGTTCCCGTTCGCGGATTAGTGCAGCGCCCGTTAAAACAATCGATAACATCGTAATATTATTAATGATTGCCATAACAGAACCAAACCATGACTGTGTCAAGTTAGGGTTAAAGCGCATCCTCACTTCCAAATCAACAGGTAAACTTGCATTACTACGGTATTTTGCTAAAAATTCATTCACTTCCCCTAAGGTAATATTTTGAATATAACTATTTCCTAAGAAGGCTTGGCTCATCCTTGTTGCATCAATATTTACCTGAATTTCTGGGTGTCGTCCGGCAAGCACATCACGTTGAAAATTAGGCGGAATATCTAGCGCAAAAGTATATGAACCACGATTTAACAAACCATCAATTTGATCTGGCGTGATATCCGCGGGTGGTAAGAAATAAGGCGCATAAAAGCTATTGATTATCCGATTTGATAACTGTGACTTATCTTGGTCAGCAATCGCAATGGGAGCATTATGTAAAGAGCCAGGAGTTACCGTTGCGGACGAATAGATCGATACCGTAAAAGCAAAGACAATCAACGCTAGCATTGCTTTATCGCGGCCTAAACTGCGTAACTCTTTGACTCCTAAGTTAAAAATATTCTGAATTTTACGTATCATCGCTATGCCTCCTGCTTTTTCAGGAATAAAACACTGAGCCCAATAACCAATGGAACAGTGATCAGTAATGGGATAAACGATGACTGTAAATCGAATAAATTTAGTCCCTTAGAGAAGGTTCCTCGCGTGATAGTTAAAAAGTGTGATGTTGGATAAACCATCCCAACCCAGCGGCCAATACCTTCCAATGATGAAACTGGGTCAATCATTCCTGAAAATTGTGTTGCTGGTATCAGAGTGATGATAGAAGTACCAAAAATTGCTGCAATTTGACTTTTCATAAAGCATGAAATCAATAACCCCATTCCTGTTGCAATACTGATATACAAAAATGCGGCCAAGGTTAACGTCAGAAAACTACCTTTAAATTCAACACCAAATATATAGACGGACAGTATGCAAAGTAATACAAAGTTAAACATGCCTAATAAAATATAAGGGACCTGCTTTCCAAGTAAAAACTCTAATTTGGTGATCGGAGTGACATAAAGATTGATAATCGAACCAAGCTCTTTTTCCCGAACAACACTCAACGCGCTAAGCATTGCGGGGATCATCATTAATAATAATGGAATAACTGCGGGAACAATCGCCGGTAAACTACGAACATCTGGGTTATAACGATATCGGGTTTCAATGTCGATAGCTGGCATACCAGCAACGCCAACGGGTTGGCGAGCAGCCATCGTACTTAGCCATGCTAAGTGCATCGCTTGCACATAACCACGCACAGTTTCAGCGCGGTTTGGCATCGCACCATCAATCCACACGCCAATTTTAACGTTATTGCCGCGTGCAACGTCCCTTGCGAAGTTAGGCGGAATTTCAATCGCAACGGTAATCTTACCGCTACGCATACCAGCCTCTAAATCATCATAATCCTTGATTGGTAGTTGTTCGATAAAGTAACGTGAACCTGCTAAGTTCAGCGTATATCCTTGACTTAACCCCGTTTGGTCGCGATCTAGTACGGAAAAACGTAAATTTTCGACATCCATACTAATACCGTAACCCATAATAAACATAAGAATTACAGTCCCTAATAACGCGAGTGTTGAACGCACTGGGTCACGACGTAATTCCATCCCTTCTCGAATGGAATAACTGAATAACCGACGTAAACTAAAACGTTTTTTTAACGCTTCGGTCGCTTGTTCTTTCAGTTCAGGGTCAACATGGAACTCAGGGGCAGTTTCTTGCCCTTGTCCTGCATCCCCCACAGCATCCTGTAAATAAGCAATAAAGGTTTCTTCAAGCGTGCCAAGGCCTCTTTTTTTGGTCAGGTTAGCAGGGGTATCACAATCTAAGACTTTACCTGCATGCATGAGTGAAATACGGTCACAGCGCTCTGCTTCATTCATAAAGTGCGTAGAAATAAAAATTGTGACACCGTCACGTCTTGATAGATCGACCATCAAATTCCAGAACATATCTCTGGCAACGGGGTCTACTCCCGAAGTTGGCTCATCGAGGATTAACATTTCAGGTTCATGAATAACTGCGACAGCTAAAGATAACCTTTGCCGGATCCCTAAAGGTAAATCGTCAGGCATTACGTCTCGCACATCATCAAGTTCAAAACGCTGGCACATTTCGTCCACTCGCTGGGGAATTTTGTCCTCAGCTATATGAAAAAGCTTGGCGTGAAGTACGAGATTTTGCTCAACACTCAATTCACTATATAGTGAAAATGCTTGCGACATGTAGCCGACACGCTTACGTGTTTCGATATCTTTCGGATCTATTTCTTGACCAAATAGCCATGCTTGCCCTTCACTGGCTTGTAATAAACCCGTCAACATTTTCATAGTGGTTGATTTACCACAGCCATTAGACCCTAAGAAACCAAAAATCTCCCCTTTTGGGATCTTAAAATTCACATGGTCAACAGCGACGAAGTTACCAAAACGCATAGTTAGGTCTTGGGCTTCAATAGCAATAATATTGTCTTCTGTAGTATCACGTGGAGGGATCACGACTTTTTTGTGGCCACTGCGTTTTTCTTCAGGTAGTAATTCAATAAACGCAGCTTCAAGATCATCACATTGAGTTTGGGCTTTTAATTCAGATGCATGACCTGTAGCGAGCACCTTGCCATCATCCATTGCCACTAACCAATCAAAGCGTTCGGCCTCTTCCATATAAGCCGTTGCGACCAAAACGCTCATATTGGTTTGTCGCAAACGAATGCGGTCAATTAAATCCCAAAATTGCGCACGAGATAACGGGTCAACCCCTGTAGTAGGTTCATCCAAAATTAATAAATCGGGATCATGAATTAGCGCACAGCATAACCCAAGCTTTTGTTTCATCCCTCCTGATAATTTGCCTGCTGGACGGTCTTTAAATGGCGCAAGCCCTGTACTTTCAAGCAAATCCTGAATCCGATATTCACGCTCAGCTTTTGATTGGCCAAATAAGCGGCCAAAAAAGTCGACGTTTTCATAAACAGATAACGTATGGTAGAGATTCTTCCCTAAACCTTGCGGCATGTAGGCGATGCGAGGGCAAACAGCTCTACGATGCTCAATATCACTCATATCACCGTCAAGTACCGTTATTTGGCCTTGTTGAATCACTCTTGCCCCTGCAATCAGGGAGATCAGGCTTGATTTTCCTACACCATCAGGGCCAATCAACCCAACCATTTTTCTTGCTGGGATGGAAAGTACTATGTCATCCAACGCACAATTGTCACCATAATGTTGGCTGACATGTTGTATATCGATAATCACATCATCCATCAGTTTATTGGTCATTGTGGTAATCTCACCTCTAATTCAGCAGGCCAAGATTCATTAGGGTCTAAACGCACATAAGCTTTTCCGGGCAGCCCTGTTTTCACATATTCTAGATGTTGCTCTAATAATTCAGGCGAAATTCGTGCACGCACTCTGAACATTAATTTTAGGCGTTCATTTTGTGTTTCTACGGTTTTCGGTGTGAATTGAGCAACACTCGCCACGAAAGTGGTTTTGGCTGGGATCACGATATTTGGTGCAGCGTCAAGTATGATGTGAACATCACTGCCTAAGGCAACTTTTCCTGCATCTTCAGTCGGTAAGAAAAATGTCATATACACATCACTTAAATCGACCATGTTCAAGACTCGTCCGCCAGCGCCAAGTACCTCTCCAGGCTCAGCGACACGATATTGAATACGCCCGTTTCTTGGCGCTTTTAGAATACTGTCATCTAAGTCCGCAATAATACGGCGTTCCGTTGCTGTCGCTGCATCAACACGGTTTTTCGCTTGGACTATACCAGCGCTTGCAGAATCAATGGCTGATGTCGCGGCGGCAACTTGAGCTTTTGACGCTTCCAGTGCTGCACGAGAGCCTTGCATCTGTGCTGTATCATCATCGACTTGTTGCTGAGATACGGCGTTGGTTCTCACCAAAGCTCTAGAACGATTTAACCGTTTTTGCGCTGCGTCTAACTCCGCTTCACGTTGACGAACAACAGCCTGGGCTGCAACTTTTTCGCTTTTACGTTGCGCTAAAGCAGACTCGGCAGTGGTCACTGCACTGATGGCTTGGCGTAATTGTGCCTGTACTTCATGGAGTTGCTCTTGGAGTGCTCGCGTATCCATGCGAGCAAGTTCTTGCCCTTCTTTAACAAAATCCCCTTCTTTTACATTAATCGTTTCAATACGTCCTGCCGTCTTAGTGGCAATATCAATTTCTGTTGCTTCTATACGGCCGTTACTTTGAGCGAATCCAGCGGGTAGACCACCTGAATTAACATTCCAGTAATAGAAACCACCCGCAACAATAATTAATATTAAAATGATGTAAAAAGATACTTTTTGTTTATTTATTTTCATACCATCCCTTTCCATTAAATGAGAAAACAAGGAACAACAATTATTTTGATTATTAACCTGGTGATTATTAATAAAATGACATAACTGTCTCTATACGAAATAAATACCCTTAAAACTAAAAATATTATTTTTATTTAAAACTTGGCCAAGTAAGTGTTAGCACTACCATTAAATTGGCTATCTACTTAATTTAATGGCATTTTATCAACATTTGGTTTAAGTTTAGTTGCCTTATGTCACAAAAAAACAGAATAAACTCACAAAAATCAGGATAAGGCATTAATTGTACATATTTAATTCAAAATAAAAAAATAAAGCCAGTAACTTAATTTACTGGCTTTATTCAACGATGTTTGAATATGAATAAATATTAGCTTGCGAATGCAGCAATCACTTTTTCATCCATTCGGTAACGAACCCATTCATCTTGCGGTTCTGCGCCAATACTTTTATAAAAATCAATTGCTGGCTGGTTCCAATCTAAAACACTCCATTCCAGCCGTTGGCACTTTCGTTCTACGGCTAACACTGCAATATGCTTGAGTAACTTCTTTCCTGCACCCGCGCCACGAAAATCTGGGGAGACATACAAATCTTCTAAATAAATACCATTATTCCCTAACCATGTTGAATAACTCGTAAAAAATACGGCATACCCTGCTGGCTGGCCATCCACATAACAGATTAAGGCTTCTGTGCTTGAATTCGCTCCAAATAAGGAATTTTCAATATCAGCTACCGTGGCTTTAACTTCGTGACGTGCTTTTTCATAATCTGCCAATTCAATGATCATATCTAATATCAAAGCAGCGTCATCACATGTTGCGGGTTTTATTTCTACGTTCATTTGGGGCTCTCTTGTTTTTTGAATCATGATTTTAAACGCTACATAGCAAGAACCCAATTCACAGCAATATTATTCATTTCTTCGCGCATGATATAAGTAACATTTATACCTGTATATGCTTTTTCCTATAATAATCAGAGAGCGCATTTTCGGACCTTGTTGGTTAAATAACATATTAGCTATAATTCTCTCATCGATTAACTAAATGAATATTAAGGAGGCTAATTTATGTTGTTGTGTGATCTTATTGAATATTCACACTTCTTTGGTAATCGCCAGAGCTCAGGCTTTCACAGTTTTATACTGCGATAACCCTGCCTGAGCGAAGCCACTAAAGAAAATCTTCCCTCAGCTTACTGGGTTGTCGTTACGACTATACCCTGGCGTTTTTTCGCCTAAAATTTGAGTAAGCTATGAGCACTTTATTAACTGTAAAATCATTAAATTACGATACTTCAACCTCTACCTTATTAAGCGATATTTCTTTTACCATCCAACAAGGTGACCGCATTGGTTTAATTGGCCATAACGGGAGTGGAAAAAGTACATTATTGAAGCTAATAACCCAACAACTGTTTCCTAATAGTGGCAGTATTACCTATGCAAATCATTGTGTTACTGCTTATATTGAACAACATTTACCCGATGAAATCGCTTGTTTGACTCTGATTGATGCGCTTGTTCAAAAACTCCCTGAACAAGATAAAGTCACTGAGCGCTGGCGGGCTGAAGTTTTATTATCAGAATTAGGTTTTACACCTGAACAATGGGAACAAAAAGCGAATGCCATCAGTGGAGGACAACATACACGTTTGCTGCTGGGGCGTGCTTTAATTGAACAACCCGATTTACTGTTACTCGATGAACCTAGTAATCATTTAGATTTGCCCACACTGATTTGGTTAGGTAATTTCTTACAGTCATGGAAAGGGAGTTTTGTGCTAGTTTCCCATGACCAATCGTTATTAGATAAAGTCAGTAACTGTACTTGGATTTTACGAGATAAATCATTACATTTTTATCGGTTACCTTGCAGTGCAGCACGGCAAGCATTAAGTGAAAAAGACATCACTGATGCACGTCGTAATCAAGCCGAGCAAAAAGAAATTGACCGTATTGCATCAAGTGCCAAGCGCTTAGCGATTTGGGGGCATGTGTATGACAATGAAGCCTTATCACGCAAAGCTAAACAGATGGAAAAACATATTGACCGTCTTAAAGATGCCCAAACTGAGCTAACTGAAGGCTATCAATGGAAGCTTGCTTTAAATGGCAAAGCTATTCCTGCAGATAGAGTTTTAGAGTTGGAAAACACCGTTGTTTCAACACCGAATGGAAATCAGTTATTTAAAACGGCATTTCATCAAGTGAAAAGTGGTGATCGTATCGCTATCATGGGAGCCAATGGCTGTGGTAAATCAACACTATTACGTCTACTTTGGCAACATTATCAACAAGATTTACGCTATAGCTCACAATTGAAGTTTCATCCAGCAATTCGTGCTGGTTATTATGACCAACAATTAGAGCAGTTAAATGATAATGATAGCCTATTAGATGCACTACGTCATTTTTCACCTTTAACCGATGAACAACGAAAAATGGCATTGATTGGAGCGGGGTTTGCCTATAATCGTCACCAACAGAAAGTGGCAACACTGAGCGGTGGTGAACGCGCTAGATTATTGTTTATTGGTTTAAGTTTAGCTCAGTATGAGTTGATTTTGTTAGACGAACCTACCAATCACCTTGATCTAGAAGGCAAGGAAGCGCTTTGTGAGCAAATTAGCTTATTTTCTGGGGCATTATTGGTTGTAAGCCATGATAAATGGCTCATTGAAAATAGCTGCCAACGCTTCTGGTTTATCGATGATAATCGGCTAGAGGAATACCTTAATGCTGATGATATTTATCATAAAATCGAGCAGCAATCCCAGCAAGTGTTAACGTCTACGCTTGGGGAAAATGGCCCTTCTAAATCAACGATTGAAATTCTCAGTAAGGAAGCTACTCATGAAGATGAGTTGTTAGAAACATTGCTGATATTGGAGCAAAAGCTACTTGCGGATCAAAAACGCAAATTAAACCACCAAAAACCGCAATTACAGCAGCAGTGGATCAACGAAATAGCCCAAATACACGCTAAATTGGGCTTGTAACCGATACCCCTGGTTACGTTAAGTGATCAGGGGATTTTTTATGAAGTTATATATTGATATAGGATCATAGCTAAAGTTTACAAAATAATTATATGCACCCTAAAATTTACCTTATTGATGGAATAATAGAAGACTGAGTCGCGTTATTCATCAATAAGAAAATAAATAAGGTTTATTCTTTATGTCTTTTAAGTGAATAAAGATTTTGTAAACTATCTAATTGGTTATTTTATTTTTTGTTTCTTTGCTCGCTTAAAATATGAAGTTGGCACATTAGGGCAAACAACCTCTTTAAATTTAACGTCTTTATTCGTCTTCACAGACGGTTCATTTTCAGATGAAACCGGGGCGTTGCTCTGTGGTATTTTGCTTGTCTCTTTCATATATAAACGCTCTTTTGCTTGTATAATATCATTCGTTTTAGCCATTTGATTTTCCCTCTGCCACTAACACTGCATTGACTTGCTCAATACGTTCCACTGCTCGGTTAATGATCTCAACGACTCTTGTTGTCTCTTCTTTCGTCAACTGTTGTATCACGATTTGGTGTCTCAACAATGACTTAAATTTATCTACAGCGCATTCAATTTCATTAGCGAATTGATTACCTGCTTTTAATTCCTGAGCATATTTTAATTTTAGTTGAACTTCTGCCAATATTTCAGCTTTGAGTAATAAAAAACAACGACCTTCTGGCGTTATGACATAACACTTACGCCCTTTTCCATTATCTTTACCCGCCGAAATAAACCCTAACTCCTCTAATAACGTCAGAGTTGGATATATCACACCTGGGCTTGGGCAATAAAAACCTGCCGTTTCTTCTGCAATTTTTTTTATTAGCTCATAACCGTAATTAATTCCCCCTGTCAGTAAATGTAGGATATAAATCCTTAACTGTTTAGGGTTAAACATACGACTGACACTTTTACCGTTGCACAAACACGGCTCGAGTTGTTGTTCATTTGCCATTAAAATTCTCAGTGGTTATTTATATAAAAACCGATATATCTAATATGATAGTTACTTTTACAGAAAATGCCAGCTTTAGATATATCTATTTTTATGCATAACGTGCTAATGATAATCATTCTTATATGGATTATACCGACTAAATGTCGACACAACAGTAAAAAATGTGCGGTAAATTGTCTAACTGAGTAAAGTTGGCAATAGATATGAAATTAACCTATTTTTGAAGTGACAAAGCCAGCCGTCGGTATGTTGGCTGGCTATAGAAGTGAAGTACAATTACCCAATATTAGGTAATATGTTGAAAACAATCCCTAACTGAACACCAATGACTATAATTCCACAAATAAATACTAATGAAAGACCTAATCCACCGCCTAACACTTGATATTTCCGTTGGTTTAATGTTCTTGATTTAAATGCCATAGCACTAGGTAATAATAAAGCCAGTATTGAAAGTGCGATTGCGGCATACCCTAACGCCATCACAAACCCTTTAGGATAAAATAAAGCAAAAACTAGTGGTGGTCCAAAGGTGAGCAAACCTGTTTGTAGACGCCCTGACGCATTATCTTGACGTTTAAATAAATCCGCTAGAAAGTCAAATAACCCCAAAGCAACACCAAGGAAAGATGTCGCAAGCGCCAAACTCATAAACATTTGTGCAATTAACTCTGTTTTTCCTGATTGAGCCACATCTTTAATTGCATCTAATAATCCATTAAGCCCTGCGTTTTCCGCCAAAATACCAACAAATGTGGTTGTACCAATACTCCCTAATGTTGCGATTTGCCATAAAATATAAGCAATCAACGGGATAGCACTTCCGATAATAAAAATAACCCGCAATTTTTTGACATCTCCCCCCATGTATTTAACGATACTTGGGACGCTACCATGAAAACCAAAGGAGGTAAAAAACACCGGTATAGCAGATAAAATAAGTACTTTTTCAGTTGGGGCAGCTAATAAATTTTGTTGCTCAACATGCGGCATCATTAATGCCAATATAATGACTAAGAAAACAATTTTTGCAGCAAATAAAATACGGTTGATAAAATCTACGGATGAAGTCCCGAAACATACAACTCCCCCACCAATGACGGTAAATACAACAATTCCCATCCAATCTGCCATTTCAATAGCAAAACTACTTTTCAAATTTGATGTAATGATTTCCCCTGCTCCACTGACATAAGCTGCTGTCAATGCATACATCAGGAACATCATACTAAAACCCGTAATAAATTTGCCACTAGAGCCTAAGTACCGTTGTGCAACACTACCGATCCCAGTTTCGTGAGATTCATGTTGATAAACTTCGACCAAAAGTAACGCCGTGTAGCACATCAATGCCCACAACACTAATAACATAGCGAGGCTCACTAAGAAACCATTACCCGCGGCAGCGATAGGCATGGCTAACATACCTGCGCCAATCGTAGTACCTGCAACAATAAATACACTACCAAGTGTGCGATTTTTCATATTGAGATCCTAACAATCAATTAAATATTAATTTTATAATTAGAGTGATTTAACTTATTTTCTTCATTAATGAGTTGTTGTAATTTGTCTTCAAAAATATTTTTTAACTCTGCCCAATAGGTTTCAAAATGTGCCCTATCACGCAGGCAATGTGTCATGACTGCCGCCCGTAGCACATAAATCGACCGTACTTTATGCCATTCACTATCAGAGAATTGTGCATCTCGACATAGATTCAATGGGTTATCGCCATATTCTTCATAAGTTAGCGAGGTTGATGAGGTGAGAAAATCATTAGAATAACTCCGGCCTGCCGCATAAGAGCATAATTCATATAACCGTTTATTTAATTGATTTTGTTTTTCTAAAGAGGTGTTGCCAATTTCACGAAACATAAAGTTAATCATGTGAAAATCAGGCGTTGGCATCGCTATAATTGAAAATTGACGTTCCTCAATAATAAAAGGCTCACATTGATTAATTTTATCAATCATCCAATTGGCAGTGATGACCCCAGCCGCAATCACTTTTCCATACCCTAAAACATTTAACGGAACTAAGCGATGTGCAGCCCATACCGCTGCTGCGGTTGCGCCCGCTTTTGACCCTTCCATAATAGATGAGCCCAATAATACATTTTGTGTTTTTTCTGTTTTACGCTGCTTTTCTTGAACCTCTTCAAATACATAAGCGGCATGGTAAGAAACTAAATCCACAATCCGCTTATCTTTCATACAAATTGCACCTGCCGCATAAGGAATAAACCCCACCTTATGAGGGTCAACGGTAATCGAGTCCGCTTGGCTTAATGCTTTAAAGCTTTCATAAACATCACGTTTTGGCCACAACATATTTTCAGGAAAAATCCCTTCACTATGATAGCGTTGGAGTAAATTCTCATACTCCATAAATTGGTTTTCTTCATCGCGAAACATCGCACAAGCGTATCCCGCGTAAGCAGCATCGATATGCACATAAAAAGAAACCCCAAAACGTTGCTCGCATTCACGTCGTAGCTCAATAACTTCTCTGACATTGTCTATTGCGCCAGTTTCTGTGGTACCAACAACGGCAACTACCGCTAAAATTGGCTCCCCTTGCTCAATTAATGTAAATACCGTTTCACGCATTTTACGTACATCTGTTCGATAACTTGCATCAACGGGTAATTGCACAATATTCTGTTGGCCTAAACCAAGAATATCCATCGCTTTCATCCATGAATAGTGTTTAGACTGCGGTACCAATAACTTACCGAGTTTTCCTTGTTCTATTCCAACACCACGGCAGGTTAAATCACGAATTTCCTCAAAAATTTGTTGTTTCTTTAACTCGTCAATTAAATCTAGAACCGCGGAAACTGAGAGATTGAGTAACTCTTTTTCAGTTTTATCCTTTAGCAAGTATTGGGATTTTGGATGCTGCATAATCGCTAACGGCAACGTTTTAATATTTCTAGCTACCCATAAACCTTCGTAGTTAGCAACCGTTCCACCAGATGTAATATGTCCCCAAGCATGTTGTACGTCATAACCAAACATGGCACATAAATCTAACCCGGCTTCTATTTCTAAAACTGTTGTCGTTGGTGAAGATTCTTGTGCACAATTATTGGGGTTGTACATCATCGCCATGACATAAGCCAAATTAGAAATCATTAGTGTATCTGCATTCATATGCCCCATATAACGGGGGGAGAACCATGGAACCGATGTTGTTTTTAATTTTGAAGAGAGTTGATTAAGAATGCCTTCAGTACGATAAAGCGTATCTCGGTACTCGGGAGCATAACGGTCAACAGTAGAGATAAGATCAGGATCTTCAGGATGATAGCTGGAACGCCAATGCATATGTTCACTAACTGAATACTCCATCATTTCTTTGAAAAAGACAGCATTTTCAGATTTAGGACCTAAAAATAATGCATCTACATTTATTTTTGAATTTTTAAAATTATTTATCATTACTACACCTTCAAACTACAATTAACGGGTGCTAATTGCACTTAAGTTACTTAACTTAATATCATTGGAAAGTGCATAACGGGCTGTGTTTATATAAAAGATATCAATATATTAATGATATACATTTAAAAATATCATTTAAGCATTAATTATTGATAAACAAACCGTTAATGGCCAACTTATTTATAGATATAATCTATTTCTATTAAATTATTAATAAACTAATGGGAATTTCATTCTGATTTGTGGACAAGCACAAAAAAACAAAATTTATTCAACTGTAAAGAGATTTTTACGCTGAAAAAGCTTGAATATGTAAAAAATTTGTTATAGATGGTGCGATTTTCACTGCTCTTAAAGAACTAAAGTGAAATAGTGAAAACCGCAGAAAGTAAATACAATTAACTGTTTAGCAAAACAATTTTCCCAACAAGATCACCTGATTCCATATATTCATGGGCACTCCGCACCTGAGACAAGTGATATGTTTTGTTAATAATAGGTTTTATTTCACCATTTTGTAACAATCCCCAGACTTGCTTCTTTAGTTCTTGGGCAATCACTGCTTTTTCCTCAATAGTTCGAGAACGCATTGTTGATCCCGTATGAGTTAATCTTTTTACCATTAAAGGCATCATATTTAACTCTTTAGGGTTACCTTTCATCATACCAATTTGAATTATTCGTCCAAATTTAGCAGCAACTTGATAATTTTTCGCAACATAATCACCACCGATAATATCTACGACCATATCAACACCTCGAGAAGAGGTATAATTGAGTGTTGCTTCAACAAAATCATCGTTTCTGTAGTTAATAACACAATTTGCGCCTAACGATTTTGCAACTTGAACTTTGTCTTCTGAACCAACAGTAGTAATCACTGTTGCGCCAAAGGCTTTTGCTAACATAATTGCCACGCTACCAATTCCCGATGTTCCACCGTGAATAAGTACCGTTTCGTCTTTTTTAAGTTTGCCTATTTGAAAAACATTTGCCCAAACAGTGAAAAAGTTTTCAGGTAGCGCTGCACCCTCGATAAAAGATAAATTCCCTAACGGTAAGGCTATGTTTTTATGCACTAAACAATATTCTGCATAACCTCCCCCGGCAACCAGTCCACAAACTTTGTCTCCGAGCTGCCATTCCTCTACATCATCCGCCTTGGCAACTATAGTTCCTGCAATTTCAAGCCCCATAATCGGAGAAGCATCTGCCGGTGGAGGATAAGACCCCTTACGCTGAAAAATATCAGGGCGATTAACCCCCGCAGCTTCCACCTTAACGAGCAAATACCCTGCAGAAATTCTAGGTAACGGTATATCAATTAATCGCAGCTTTTCTGGTCCACCAGGTTCTATAATGTCTACAACTGTCATCGAGGTGGGTAAAGACTGTTGGATAAGTGCCATTATATTCTCCTTTTTGAGGTTAATTTGAAAAATTGATATTCCTAAATTTATTTTTGTGTTAAATTAATGCTAATTAGTTTAATATTTCGTGCTTAATTACGACAGTTTAGAGTAGTAACTACTATGATGATGTAAGTCATCTTTTTATCGTTTAGAGGCTAAAATTTAATCTATATCAAATTATATACTTAGTAATCTTCTTTAATTTAGCATGAATATCTAAATTCACTAATTTCTCACATGCCTTCTGATTGGCTTTTTTGTTTATTAAGTCGATTCTGTCATACATTACTACTTACTAGTTGCATTATCTTATGTTAAAATTGACTCATATCAATAATTTTAACTTGATTGAGCCTTAAATATGATCCCAGAAAAAAGAGTTGTTCGTCGCATCCAGTCTGGTGGTTGTGCTATTCATTGTCAGGATTGCAGTATTAGCCAACTTTGCATTCCTTTTACGCTGAATGAACATGAACTGGATCAACTTGATAATATCATCGAACGCAAAAAACCAATTCAAAAAGGCCAAGCTTTATTTAAAGCAGGCGATGAATTGCGTTCATTATATGCCATCCGCTCAGGTACAATAAAAAGCTATACAATAACCGAAGAAGGCGATGAGCAAATTACTGGTTTTCACTTAGCAGGAGACCTTGTTGGCTTTGATGCTATCATTCATACACAGCACCCAAGTTTTGCACAAGCACTTGAAACCTCAATGGTTTGTGAAATACCTTTTGAAACCTTAGACGACTTATCAGGCAAGATGCCTAATTTACGTCAGCAAATTATGCGTTTAATGAGCGGTGAAATTAAAGGTGATCAAGAAATGATCCTTTTATTATCTAAGAAAAATGCGGAAGAGCGTTTAGCTGCATTTATTCTTAACCTCTCTCACCGCTTTGCGGAACGTGGTTTTTCACCAAGAGAATTTAGATTAACCATGACTCGTGGAGATATCGGTAATTATCTTGGCTTAACAGTTGAAACCATTAGTCGCCTTTTAGGACGTTTCCAAAAAAGTGGCATGCTAAGTGTTAAAGGTAAGTACATCACTATCGAGGATATGGCTAAACTGACTGATATCGCTGGTAAAGTTTCAGCAATTACATGCTAATATCCCTAAACGGATCACGTTATCAGTGATCCGTTTTCATTTTTTTCTCCAGATTTCTTGCCTATTTAATCTCAATATCATAGTTTATCTATATGGAAATATCCGTGTATCGAGAGGATTTCAATATGGCAAACTATAAAAACCTGCTAGTTGCAATTGACCCAAATCAGGATGATCAACCTGCATTAAGACGTGCTGTCTACATCGTGCAGCGTAATGGTGGACGGATAAAAGCGTTTTTGCCTATCTACGACCTTTCCTATGACATGACAACCTTACTTTCTCCTGAAGAACGTAATGCCATGCGCAAAGGTGTAATAAGCCAAAAAGCAGCGTGGATCAAACAACAAGCTCATTTCTATCTTGAAGCGGGCATTGATATTGAAATTAAAGTTATTTGGCATAACAAGCCATATGAGGCCATTATTCAGGAAGTAATAAATGGTGAACATGACCTGTTACTGAAAATGGCGCATCAAACCGATAATTTTGAGTCGATTATTTTTACCCCACTAGACTGGCATTTACTCCGAAAATGCCCTGCTCCCGTTTGGATGGTAAAAGACAAAGTATGGCCTGATCACGGTTCAGTGGTTGTCGCCGTTAACTTATCAAATGAGGAATCTTATCACGATGACCTCAATATCAAATTGGTCGAAAAAACAAAAGATTTAGCAACTCGCATTATTAAGGAACAGGAAATCCATTTAGTGAGTGCATATCCTGTTGCTCCTATGAATATTGCCATAGAGTTACCTGATTTCGACCCGAGCCTATATAACAACGCACTACGCGGCCAACATTTAATTGCTATGAAAGAGTTGCGGCAAAAATTTGGGATTGATGAAAAATATACCCATGTCCGTGAAGGCTTACCTGAAAAAATTATTCCAGATATGTGTGAAGAATTGCACGCTGGGGTTGTGGTACTGGGTATTTTGGGCCGTACAGGCATTTCAGCGGCTTTTTTGGGGAATACCGCGGAGCATGTCATCGATAAGCTAAAATGTGATTTATTAGCGATTAAACCTGACGGTTTTGTTTGTCCTATCAACCCTGCTGATGATGATTAGCTAATCATCTAAAACTTATTAAGCCCCAATAATATTTATGTTATTGGGACTTAATTTAATCATGGCTAAGTTATTGCTGAACTGAACTTTGACTAAGTATCGGCCAAGCTTGCATAGCATTAAAAATGACTTGATTAAGTCTTTCAAGATCAATTCCATCACAAGCTTGTATGGTAAAACCATCAATTACCGTTATATAAAAATCAACGATAGCTTCAATCGGCGCATCTGGAGCAACATCACCATCATCAATGCCTTTACGCATACGTGCCAGTAGAATTTCCTGATAACTTTTCCGTTTTTCTTGGACGTTTAATTGCACATCTTCGATTTGCTTTGACCCATTCATTGTCGCTGTAATCAGCATACAACCTGCAGGCTTATTTGGCTGAATTAGCCTTTTAGCGCTTTCATACATCAGCAATTCAATTGCAATTTTCGCTGTTTTGGCTTGCTTTACAATAGACAAAATAGGACAAGCTTCATTCATCAAATAATAATCAATACATTGATTAAACAACGATGCTTTATCACCAAAAGCACAGTAAAGGCTAGGCGCTGTGATACCTAGCTCTTGAGTTAAATCGCTAATTGAGGTTGCAACATAGCCATTTCGCCAAAACAATAGCATGGCTTTAGCTAGTGCATCTTGTTGGTCAAAGCCTTTAGGCCGCCCGCGTTTTATTTGATTCATATTCTCACTTTACTCGCAGTCAATTCACTATACCACAACTATTTTATAGTGATCATTATAAAAATAATTGACAACGTCTAAATTCACATAAACAATAGCGCCATGATTTTATAGCGGTCACTATAAAATCATTCTTTTTTGTAAACTACTTAACTTTCACGGAAAGCGCATGACAACAACTCATATTTCTTCGCATAATGGTAACTGGCTTTCACTATTATCTGCAACTTTTGCTTGCTTCATTATTGTTACTGGTGAGTTTTTAGCCATTAGCGTGCTAAATAACATCGCTTATGATTTTCAAATATCAACAGGTACCGCAGGGCTTACAGTCACTGTCACATCTATCGCAGGTATGGCATCCTCCCTATTTGTCCCCATTTATGCAAAAAATATCGATAGACGCCAAGTTTTACTTTTCTTAGTTGCTCTCATGATATTAGCTAATGCAATTACGGCTTTCGCGTCTAATTTTAGTTTAGTTTTATTAGGTAGATTCGCATTAGGAATTGCACTAGGGGGTTTTTGGGGAGTTGCAGCAGGCTTAGTGATACGTCTAGCACCTAAAAATATGTCAATAACCACATCCGTAACAATATTCTTTTCAGCCGTCACATTAGTCACCGTGCTCGGAGTACCTCTAGGCGCTTGGTTATCTGATAATTATGGTTGGAGAATGCCTTATATTGCGCTGGTTATTGCAGGTGCTGTCGCGTTTTTAATGCAGTATTTCTCTTTACCATCATTAAAACCTTCTTCGTCTATGCAATGGAAGGAATTGTTATTGATGCCATCGCACCCTATTGCGCGTAAAGGGTTAATTATATTCACACTGATTTTTTTAGCACATTTCTCTGCGTATAATTATTTTACGGTGTTCTTTAAACAAACCGCAGGTTTTATCGAAGGACAAATTTCAGCATTATTGCTCTTTTTTGGGGTGGCCAGCGTAGTTGGCAATATACTGGCGGGTTATGTCGGAAAATATAATGTTCGTTATAATTTCGCGATTAGTGCACTTTTATTAGCCTTAGCTTTTCTCGCATTATCTGTTTTAGATTTTAATTGGGCGACCAGTATCATATTTGTTTTTTCATGGGGGATCGCTGCGGGTATGGTTCCTGCAACAATCAATATGTGGATGCACGTTCATGTTCCGGAATTAACTGAGAAAGGTTCCGCCCTTATTACCTTTATGTTTTTAATTCTAATTACTATTGGCAGTCTAGTAGGAGGATACGTCATGGACCATTTCAATGGCGGAGTTCTCATGATGAGCATGCTGACTATATCTACACTAGCATTTTTATTAGTGTTTACCTTTGCTCGAGGGCTAACCAATTGCGCTCGATTTTGCCTCAAATGATGCGTTTATAAGGCTGCATCACATAAACTGATTTAACTCTCAAATATCAAGGAGGGGTGACTGGAATTAACCAATCACCCCTTCTTATTTACTTTACTAATTATTTTGAAATGAATTAGTAACTCATTAAATTACAATGCACGTAAGATTGCATCAACGCTATCTTTCGCATCACCAAACAACATCTGTGTATTTTCTTTGAAGAATAATGGGTTTTGTACCCCAGCATAGCCTGTATTCATTGAACGTTTAAATACAATGACATTGCTTGCTTTCCAAACTTCAAGAACTGGCATACCTGCAATTGGGCTGTTTGGATCTTCTTGAGCCGCTGGGTTAACCGTATCGTTAGCACCAATAACAAGAACGGTATCGGTATCAGAGAAATCATCATTAATTTCATCCATTTCCAATACGATATCATAAGGTACTTTAGCTTCGGCTAATAATACGTTCATATGGCCAGGTAAACGCCCAGCTACAGGGTGAATACCAAAACGCACATTAATACCACGTTCGCGTAATTTAGTGGTGATATCCGCAACAGGATATTGTGCTTGTGCTACCGCCATACCATACCCCGGAGTGATAATTACTGATGTTGAGTTTTTCAACATTTCAGCGACTTCCTCTGCGGTGCTTTCGCGATACTCACCCATTTCTTCTTCTGTGCCTGTTGAAGAGCCATCTGTACCGAAGCCTCCTGCAATAACACTGATAAATGAACGGTTCATCGCCTTACACATAATATAGGACAGAATCGCACCTGAAGAACCGACCAATGCCCCTGTGACAATCAGCAAGTCATTGCTTAACATGAAACCTGCCGCTGCAGCAGCCCAACCTGAATACGAATTCAGCATTGAAACCACTACTGGCATGTCCGCGCCACCAATTGAAGCGACTAAATGCCAGCCAAAAGCCAAAGCTATCGCGGTCATAATTAGCATCAAGAAGACTTGCAAGCCGACACTTTCTGTTTTAACAAAAATCACTAACAGAATAAATGAAACCACTAACGCCGCTAAATTCAGTTTATGGCGATTAGGTAACATCATCGGTTTTGATGACATTTTCCCTGATAATTTACCATAAGCGACTACTGAACCAGTGAAGGTAACTGCACCAATGAAGATCCCTAAGAAAACTTCAGTTAAGTGAATGTTTTCCATCACAACATCAGCATGCCCTTCACTGGCGATAAAGCTGTTAAAACCAACCAGCACTGCAGCTAAACCGACGAAACTATGTAAAATAGCCACCAGCTCAGGCATTTCTGTCATTTCAACTTTTTTCGCTAAGCGAATACCAATGACAGCACCAATGACCATCGCAACGATCATCCAGCCCACATTAGCACTGTGAGGACCTAAAATAGTGGCTATCAAGGCAATAGCCATCCCGATAATGCCATAAGTATTCCCACGTTGGGAACTTTCATGACGGGATAGCCCCGCAAGGCTGAAAATAAATAGGATAGCAGCAACTATGTAAGCTGCTGTCACAATTCCACTCGACAACATAAGTTACCCCTTACCCTTTACGAAACATTTTTAACATGCGTTGAGTTACAGTGAACCCACCGAAAATATTGATACTCGCGATCAATATGGCGATAAAGGATAAGAAGCTTACCCAGCCACCGCTGCCAATCTGGAGCAAGGCGCCCACGACGATGATCCCTGAAATAGCGTTAGTGACTGACATTAACGGTGTATGCAATGCATGAGTCACATTCCACACCACGTAATAACCAACCACACAAGCTAAAGCAAATACAGTAAAGTGCGATAAAAACTCTTTTGGTGCTGAATTAGCAAACCAACCAAACAAGATGATAGCTAATGCCATCAAGCCATATTTTACCGTCGGTGACATCTTTTTCTCAGGCGCTTTAACTTTTTCCACCGCTTGCGGTTTCGCCTGCGGCTGAGCAGATACCTGAATTGGGGGCGCTGGCCAAGTGATTTCACCTTGTTTAATCACAGTGACCCCACGAATTACCAGATCTTCAAAATCAATGTCTATTTCACCATTTTTCTCTTTGCACAATAACTTCATCAAGTTAACGAGGTTTGTTCCATATAACTGCGATGATTGTGTTGGTAAACGGCTTGGTAAGTCGGTATAACCAATGATTTTTACGCCATTGTCAGTCACAACCAGCTTGTCAGCTTGGGTTAACTCACAGTTCCCCCCAGTTTGCGCCGCTAAGTCTACAATCACACTCCCCGGCTTCATTGATTCAACCATTTCCTTGGTAATCAATTTAGGTGCAGGCTTACCTGGAATCAGTGCCGTAGTTACAATGATATCGACTTCTTTCGCTTGTGCAGCGAACAGTTCCATCTCAGCTTTAATAAATGCTTCTGACATTACTTTGGCGTAGCCATCGCCACTACCGGCCTCTTCTTTGAAATCTAATTCAAGGAATTCAGCCCCCATACTCTGAACTTGCTCTTTCACCTCAGGACGAGTGTCAAAGGCACGCACAATGGCACCTAAACTACCAGCAGCGCCAATCGCAGCAAGGCCTGCAACCCCAGCCCCGATGATCATGACTTTCGCTGGAGGAACTTTACCTGCGGCCGTAATTTGCCCCGTAAAGAAACGGCCAAATTCGTGAGCAGCTTCAACAATTGCACGGTAGCCGGCAATATTCGCCATTGAGCTAAGCGCATCAAGTGATTGAGCACGTGAAATGCGTGGTACCGCATCCATCGCCATCACGTTAATTTTCCTAGCTTTTAAAGCTTCCATTAGCTCAGCATTCTGTGCTGGCCAAATGAAACTCACCAGAGTCGCTCCTTCTTTTAATAGAGGAATTTCATCATCCAGTGGCGCGTTGACTTTAAAAACGATATCCGCAGCAAATGCAGTATCACGATCAACGATTTCCGCCCCCTCTTGTTCGTATGCTACATCGTCAAAACTGGCTAAATGACCCGCATTTTGTTCTACACAGACAGAAAAACCTAACTTAAGAAGTTGAGTTACTGTAGATGGTGTAGCTGCAACACGCGCTTCATTGGCAAGTCGTTCTCTTGGTATACCAATACGCATAATGTTCCCTTTTTAATGCCTAACGTAATGTTGTTAATAGAGTGTTTGCTAAAATAATGACTGTCATCACAGAGAAAAGTCTTATTTTGTGCCTAAACAGATTTTTAATGTTCTAATAACCTACTGAAAATAAGCTTCTTGATCCATAATTGATCACGATTCTTAGACAGTAAATGGAATTCGCAGTGAAAATCTTAGTTTTAGGTCAATAAAATACTGGATACTTTAAAAAATCTGGTAAATTTAACTAGTCAATAATTATTTATTTCTCATAAAAATAAAATCATGAGACAACAGGTTCCGTTACGTGTAATAATCACGTACATGTGATACAACTAAGATTCAGCATGTTTATAATAAATTGCGCAAGGCGGAAGGATTTTGTATGAAGCTGAAAACTACGGTCATCGCAGCCGCGGTGTTATCATTAACTAGTATAACTGCTACTCAGGCGGCTGTTGAATTGACGCCAAAACAGGCTACTGAATTAAAACCTTATGAGCGTATAACAGTCACCGGGCGCTTTAATGCTATTTATGAAGCATCCGATGCAGTCTCCCGTAGGGCTGATAAAATGGGGGCATATGCCTTTTACATTCAAAGCCTTGATGATGTAGGTGATAGCGGCAACATGCGTGTTGTTGCTGATGTCTACGCAAAAGATGCACCACAAGTTGATACACCAAAACGTCGTGTATTCGGTGGTGTTGAGGAAATGTCAAAAACTGACGCAACAGAATATGAGCCTTTTGATACTGTTACTGTAAGCGGTTTTTACCCTTCTCAACCAGACCTATATGAGGCTATCGCCAAAAAAGCACTTGAGAAAAATGCTGCCTCGTTCTATGTGGTTCGTAATATCGCAATGAATGATGGTGGAAATACATTAGCAACTGCTTATATCTATAAGAAAGATGCACCGAAACGACAAGTTCTTAATGAAGACGCAGTGGTTCCTGCCGATTCTGACGCTGGTCGTGCTCTGTTAGCAGAGGGCGGTGAAGCGGCTAAAAAAGTTCGCATTCCTGGTGTTGCATCTTCTGAAGAACCAACAACCGCAGTCGGACGCTTCTTTGAAACCTCTAGCAGTCAACCGGGTCGTACTAGTGTGACTCTGCCAAGTGGTTATGTTATCGAAGAGGTCAACAAAACAGCAGCTGCACAAATGGTCCCATTTGACTCTATTACATTCTCTGGATATTACACCAATACGCCTGAAGTACGCTATCAAATAGCAAAACGTGCGGAAGCGAAAGGGGCTAAATATTTTCATATTACAAGAGAATGGCAATCTAATGGTGGCAGTGTCACTATCAGTGCTGACTTGTTTAAATAGTCCTAATTTATGTGATGTTAAAACCAGCCTACTCGGCTGGTTTTTTTGTTTTTAGACTCTCACTTTAGGTTATATCTCGTCCTTTACTCTATTCATCCTCACTCTTTTGAAAAAGTGCATAAAACATCTTAAAAAATGCATACATTACCATTGCATATCTGTCATTTCGTTCGTAGAATCCACACTCTGAAAACATGCAGTCATTCTATCTGCTTTTTTAATGGCTACTAGTTAAACTCATTATTGTAATGGCACTTTAACGTCATTTTAACTTTTGATTTCTGAACGTTCAGGATTTACTTTGAAAAATACTTTGAGTCTTACCGCACTAACTGCGCTAGTTCTTAGCTCAATGGTTGGCGCCGGTGTTTTTAGTCTCCCTCAAAATATGGCTGAAGTGGCTAGCCCTCTCGCATTAATAATCGGTTGGTCAATTACTGGTGTGGGCATCCTTTTTTTAGCATTTGCCTTATTGTTGCTTTCTCGCATACGACCTGACCTTGACGGTGGGATATTTACTTACGCCAAAGTCGGCTTCGGGGAATTAATTGGTTTTTGCTCGGCGTGGGGTTATTGGCTATGTGCGGTAGTTGCGAATGTGTCTTATCTTGTTATCGTATTCGCAGCAATCAGTTTTTTTACTGATACTCCTGACAACATTATTTTTGGTGATGGGAATACATGGCAAGCCCTAGTCGGAGAATCAATACTCCTCTGGTTTGTTCACTATTTAGTTCTTCGTGGAGTACAAACAGCCGCTGGGATTAATAAACTTGCTACAATGGCAAAACTGGTTCCTCTTGGCTTATTTATTGTATTGGCTTTTTTTGCGTTTAAGCTTGATATTTTCAATGCAGATTTCAGTGGTATCGAATTTGGCGTTCCGGTTTGGGAGCAAGTCAAAGATACCATGCTGATTACACTATGGGTATTTATTGGTATCGAAGGTGCCGTTGTCGTCTCTGCACGAGCGAAAAACCGCCGCGATGTTGGCTTAGCAACAATTTTCGCTGTAAGTTCTGCTTTAATTATCTATATTCTAGTGACCTTACTTTCTTTAGGTATTATGCCTAGAGCTGAACTTGCAGAAATAAAAAATCCATCCATGGCCCCACTCATGATAAGTTTAATTGGTTCGAGTGGTGATATTATTATTGCAGCGGGCCTAATTATTTCTGTTTGTGGAGCTTACCTAAGTTGGACTATTATGGCCGCTGAAGTACCTTATATTGCAGCCCAATACCAATCATTTCCTAAAATATTCAATAAATTAAATAAGAATGATGCTCCATCATCTTCTTTATGGCTCACTAATGGTGCAGTACAGCTATCTTTGGTTCTTATTTGGCTTAGTGGGAGTAATTACAATACATTGCTTACCATTGCCTCTGAAATGATTTTAGTCCCCTATTTCCTTGTCGGTGCATTTTTAGTAAAAGTAGCTTTTGAACGTCATAATAAGGCATTACTTGCCGTTGGAGCTATTGCCAGTCTTTATGGTCTATGGTTGCTTTATGCATCAGGGTTAATCAATTTACTATTATCCGTCGTTTTATATGCCCCTGGTATTTTGGTATTTTTCTATGCTCGCCAGCAGCAAACCAACCAAATGCCATTAAAAGCGATTGAAAAAATTATGGCATATGCCATTGCTATCGGCGCTATCCCAGCGCTCTATTATTTGGTTGCCTAGTTTTAGAAACGAGGGCTTAATTTTAACCCATAAATTTAAGCCTTCATTTACTGCAACATCCTGTTTTTTTGATTACTAAATCACTCCATAATTTTCTAGTCGTAATTTCCTTCACAATTTTCACCCTCCTTTACAATTTCCCCTCTCCTTTGCTGGTTAAAATTTCTGTTGTATGAGCTTCGATGCTTATATTTTTATCATTCATTAGCATGTTGTAACTAAATGATTAAGGCCAACTAAAAATGAAAAGCGCTTCACATACAGAATACGTGAAGCGCTAATTAGTCAAAATAAGGCTTACAGTTGTTGAGATAACTGTTCCATCGCCTGCATAATTCGCTTATCCGAAATTGGATATGGCGTTCCAAGCTGCTGGGCAAACAGACTGACTCTCAGTTCTTCAATCATCCAGCGAATTTCTTGGACTTCTGGCATATTTCTCTGAACTGGAGATAATTTTACTAACCATTGCTGCCACATATTCTGAACATGCTCTACTTTACTCAGTTGTGCACGATCTCGGTTAGGATCAATAGCTAGTTTTTCTAATCGCCGCTCTATTCCATTTAAATAACGAAGAATATCAGGTAAGCGTTTCCAACCATGAGTAGTCACAAAACCTTTAAACACTAAGTTCGACATTTGTGTTTTTATATCCGATAACGCTATTGCCATCGAAAAATCAACCCGCCCTTTTAGACGTTTATTGATTGCAAACACCGCCGTTAATATTTGTTCAACTTGCTTAGCAATATTAACAACCACATCATTTAATTCTGCCCGTGCAAGCTCTTTCAGTTTTTCAAACTGTTCTTCATTCCATACCGCGCCACCAAAATCAGAGATTATTTGGTCGACACCACAAGCAATACAATCATCTATTAACTCCAATACCTTGCCATAGGGGTTAAAGTACAAACCCAATTTTGATTTATTGGGTAGTTTTTCATGTAAATACTTAATTGGCGATGGAATATTTAACAGTAATAATCGACGCACCCCAGCCCACATTGCTTGCTGCTGTTCTAATTCTGTTTCAAACACCTTGATACCAACACTATTTCTTTCATCGACTAATGCAGGATAAGCTTTAACGGAATATCCGCCTCTCTTTTGCTCATAGCGTTGAGGTAATTCACCAAAACTCCAAATATGTAACCCATGTTGCTCAATACCGTCATCTACAACTTCAGACAACGTTTCTTGCACTTTTTCTTTTAGGCTATTTTTTAGCTCATCAAGATTTTGCCCTTCCGCAACGGTTTTATTTTTGTCGCCTACAACACGATATGTCATTTTTAAATGAGCGGGAAGTTGCTCTAATTGCCATGATTCACGTTCAACAGTGACACCTGTCATACGGCGTAATTCACGTTCAAGTTTATCCAATACACTCCCCTCAGGCTCAGGGACTCGTTCTAAAAATGCAGAAGCATAGTTAGGTGCAGGAACAAAATTTCGCCTAATTGGTTTAGGTAATGATTTAATTAAAGCAACGATTAACTCATGACGCAGTCCCGGAACTTGCCAATCAAAGCCAATATTCTGAACCTGATTCAATATCGCAAGTGGTATATGGACAGTCACCCCATCAGCATCAGTTCCAGGCTCAAATTGATAACTCAACCGAAATTTCAAATCCCCTTGATACCAATAGTTTGGGTAATCAAGAGCCGAAACATTGCTCGCATCCTCCTTGATCAGCATACTTTTTTCAAAGCTTAACAAGTCAGATTGTTGCTTAGATGCCTTTTTCCACCAATTATCAAAATGACGAGAGGAAATCACATCATTCGGGATCCGTTGGTCATAAAATGCAAATAACGTTTCATCATCAACTAAAATGTCACGCCGACGTGATTTATGCTCCAAATCTTCGACTTCAGATAATAATTTCAGATTTTCTTTAAAGAATGCGTGGCGTGTGACCCAATCCCCTTCAACCAATGCATGACGAATAAATAATTCACGGCATAATAACGGGTCAATATTCCCATAATTAACCTGCCTTGATGCAACAATGGGTAGCCCATATAAAGTCACTTTTTCTGACGCCATTACCGCGCCTTCAGATTTAGACCAATGAGGCTCACTATAACTATGTTTAGTTAAATGTTCTGCTAAGGGTTCAACCCACTCAACATCGATTGATGCGGCAATTCTTCCCCATAATTTCGACGTTTCAACAAGTTCCGCAACCATTGCCCATTTCGGTGGTTTTTTAAATAAACCCGACCCAGGAAAAATAGTAAAACGTGCATTTCTAGCCCCAGTAAACTCGTGTTTATCTGCATCTTTTTGTCCAATATGTGAAAGCAGCCCAGCCAATAACGAAACGTGAATGCTCCGAAAATCAGCCTCCGCACTATTAATGGCAAAACCTTGCTCTTTTACCACTTGCCTCAATTGGGTATACAAATCTTGCCATTCCCGAATACGCAAGTAATTAAGAAAATCTTGGCGACACATTTTTCTAAATTGAGCGTTAGAAAGCTGTGTTTGTTGTTCTTTTAAGTAATCCCAAAGATTTAAAAAAGCTAAGAAATCTGATTGCTTATCATGGAAACGACGATGTTTTTCATCGGCAGCTTGCTGTTTGTCTAACGGTCTCTCCCTAGGGTCTTGAATTGATAATGCAGAAACAATCACCATTGTTTCACGTACTGCCCCGTGTTTACGTGCTTCAATCACCATACGAGCAAGTCTTGGGTCAACAGGAAGCTGGGCTAACTGCCTGCCTATATCCGTTAGTTGATACCCTTTATCCGCCTGTTTATGGGACTTAATGGCACCTAGCTCCTCCAGTAATTTCACACCATCTTGGATATTACGTTTATCTGGAGCCTCCACAAATGGAAATGCAGAAATATCACCAAGACCAATAGAAGTCATTTGTAATATAACTGACGCTAAATTCGTCCGTAAAATTTCAGGGTCCGTGAACTCTGGGCGTGATAAGAAGTCATCTTCTGAGTATAAACGAATACAAATCCCGTCAGAAACACGGCCACAGCGCCCCTTACGTTGGTTAGCTGAAGCTTGAGAAATGGCTTCAACAGGAAGACGTTGTACTTTGGTACGGTAACTATAACGACTGATTCGTGCATAACCGGTATCAATGACATATTTTATACCCGGTACAGTTAATGATGTTTCTGCTACGTTTGTTGCAAGAATGATCCGCCGTCCCCCATGAGGATGGAAGATACGATTTTGCTCACTATTCGAGAGCCTTGCGAAAAGAGGTAAGATTTCAGTGTGGCGTAAAGAAAGTTTTGATAACGCATCGGCGGTATCACGAATTTCCCGCTCACCACTCATAAAAATCAATATATCGCCATTACCTTCAACCGATAGTTCATTTACCGCATCAATTATCCCATCAATTTGGTCACGGTCACTATCGTTCTGGTCTCCCATGATAGGACGATAACGAACTTCAACAGGATAGGTACGCCCAGACACTTCAACAATTGGGGCATGACTAAAGTGCTTCGAAAAACGCTCAGGGTCAATGGTTGCTGATGTAATAATAACTTTTAAATCAGGACGTTTTGGTAATAATTGACGTAAATAACCTAAAATAAAGTCGATATTCAGGCTTCTTTCGTGAGCCTCATCGATAATAATTGTGTCATATTGCAGCAGCAGTTTGTCATTTTGTAGTTCTGCAAGCAAGATACCATCAGTCATCAATTTGACTTGCGTTGTTTCACTCACTTGGTCACTAAAGCGTACTTTATAACCAACATTTGTACCTAGTTCACATTCAAGTTCTTGAGCTAAGCGTGACGCAACTGAGCGCGCGGCTAAACGTCTTGGTTGAGTGTGACCAATAAATCCTAGAACCCCTCTGCCAAGTTCAAGGCAAATTTTGGGGATTTGCGTTGTTTTACCTGACCCAGTTTCACCAGCAATAATAACAACTTGATGTTTTTTAATGGCATCTAAAATGACATCTTTCTTCTGGCTAACCGGTAAATTATCCGGATACACAATTTTAGGCGCATTTAATCTTTTAATTTCAACCTTTTGCTTTGCCTTTTCAATATCTATTTTGATAGCATCAAGTACCGCAGAGCGCGATTTTTCGTTCTGGATCTTTGCAATACCTTGCACTCTTTTTTTCAGTAACCATTGGTCACGTAATGAAGTTTGTCCAATATCAGCGGTTAATGCTGTCAGTATGGATTTCACCTGTTGAATCCTTATCTTTAATAAATTTCAATACACGATAGCCAATCAGCTTCGCAATTTGTGAGGGCTAAATTTCGCTTTTATTTTTAATTGTTGTTATCACATAAAAATACCATCAATTTTTTTGAAGAAAGCTATCTAATATTTTTCCTATCAATCAGTTACACATCACGTATTATTACCAATAAAGTTTTACCTAAAAAATAGAGGAACACATGAGTAAAGTATTACTATTGAAATCAAGTATTCTGGCTGACTATTCACAAAGCAATAAAATGGCAGATTACTTTATTCAACAATGGCAGGAAAAACACTCAGCAGATACAGTAACTGTACGAGATTTAGTCAAAGAGCCAATTCCAGCGATTGACGGTGAAATTTTAGCAGCTTTTGGTCCAAGTGACACGAAAACAGAACAACAACAAGCACATTTGGACCTGTCAAATGCATTGATTGAAGAAATTAAAGCTCACGATGTGATTGTTATTGCAGCCCCGATGTATAACTTTACGATTTCTTCTCATTTAAAACACTATTTCGACTTTATCGCTCGCTCAGGGCACACGTTTAAATATACAGAACAAGGTTCTGTTGGCTTATTAAAAGACAAGCGCGCATATGTATTAACGAGCCGAGGCGGTATTTATAAAGACACACCAACAGATACCATGGTGCCTTATTTAACACTATTTCTAAATTTCATTGGTATTACCGACGTTGAGTTCGTTTTTGCTGAAGGCACGTCGTTAGGCCAAGAGTCAGTCGAAAGGGCACATCAACAAGCACAGAGCCATATAAATACCATTATTGCTTAAAATATATCCTTTTAAGCAAGGTATTGTTAAAACCCAAAGCTACCATTGCTATATCTTGCGCACTTTCTGAGTGCGCTTTTTATTTCTTTTGTAACCATTGACCATTAATTCCACGCACAAACTCCCCAGGATTAGCCCGTTCTACAAGTTTTTGTCCTGCTATCCTTGCGACATCATTTGTTTTTAGGTTATTTTTTGCAGCAATTTCGCTGTATCTTTTTTCCCGTTCTTGGTTAATTTGTGCCGCTAGTTTAGCAGCCTCTGGATTACTCGTATTAATTGGAGCTAAATACCCCGATAACGTTTCCCCTAATAGACCTGTTTCTTTGGCCTCATCAACCGTTATTGCTATAGCCTGAAAGGCAGTCAATAACGAACACAGGGCAAATACTTTGATTATTCGATTCATTTTGGGTTTACCTCACCGAACAAATCACTATTTTCTTTCAATAATTCTTCTACTTGCCTATCCGCTTTTATTTGGATTTCATGTTCAATTTTTACATTCATATTAATATTGATGGGTTTATCCGGTGTTGCGACCTCAACTCGCAAACAAGCTGATAACAACAACACAATCGATATAGCTGTAGTAAATTTTAATATTTTCACGTTCATTCTTATGCTCATTATAAATTTTTTTCCAACCACTCTTCTAAAGAGCTACCAAATCGTAAACTACGCCATAATTGAAAGATATTTTCTTCATGTTGATAATGCAAATGAACTTCGCGTTTTTTCTTTTCTTGCGTGTTATACCCTTCAAGGATTGTTGTCATCTTTAACAGCCCTAAGTTTGTGACATTAACATCTGTACGGCTGCGTTTTATTTCCAAATATTGTAACCAACCCATGGCCGAACCCGCAGATATATTATCCTCTCGGATAGAATCAACAAATTGGGTATCTAACCGTAACGTTAATGGCCCACTATTTTCTAACCATCCATCTTTAACTATCCATTCTGGATTGTTTAAATAAAAAGGTAATTCACCATTAACTTTACCGGAGACAGCAAATTGCGACACTTTTAGTATGGTAAATAACTGGCTAAGTTCAATCTGCTTTAATTTTATCGTAGAGGCTTGAATTTGTGGCCAGCGCAGTAAACCCATCGATATTTCACCTCCTAATGTTTTAAAACCTACATTAGTCAGTTTTAATGGCGAATTTTCCGTTGGCGGATAAGAGCCAGAGAGGTCGGCTTTAATATCCGTTAATTCAAATAAATTATTAAGCTGTTTAATACGCAACTCAACGGGTGCTTTCCCCCCCAAAGTCCAGGTACTTTGTTTTAAACGCCACGGTAAAACAAAATCTAATCCTGATAATTCGCCATCTTTTAACCAAAGGCTAGTATTCTCGACACGCCAATGTCCTCCAGCAATAAAACCCTCTTCCGGTGTTATTGAAAAAGCGGCTTGAGAAAATAATTTGCCTTGTTTTAATTCAATTCCAAGGTCAGCAGGAATTAACGTTTGAAAAGCTGTGACCGACTGTTCAGGCCAACGAGCTTCCCCTCTTAATCTTTCACCGTCCCAGCGCCCAAAGATGACTATTGGCCCGACATCTTTAGTACTTAAATCGCCTTTAAGTTGAAACTCAGCAGGAGATTTTCCCCTAAGATCTGCGTTTAATGTGATCCTTGGCAGATAACTTTCAGTGCCGAATTGCATCCGTTCACTGGTAAGCTGTAATTTTCCATTAAAACTGGCTTTATTCTGATCACGTTGCCAAATCAATGGTTTACTTAGCTGTAAACGTGGAGCCCTCATCGATAAAAGCCCATATTGTATTTGGTCAAACCCTGTATTTAAGCTATTTAATGTGATTAAAGTGTCCTGCCAACTCCCATTACCCTTAATATCCCAATTAGCTGATAATGAGGGCAAATTGGCATTTCCCCAATAATTCCAAAACCATTTTCCCTTATCTAAGGTAAATTTATTAGCTTTGCCATCCAAATGAATATCAAAACTCCCCCAATATTGCTCTTTAATTTTTAGAATAGCTTGTAAACGTCCTGAAATACCCTCTTTTCCTAACGATGTTCCTGCAAGTGGTAATCTAGCTTCATTAAGAACCAGTGTTTCCGAAAGACGGCCATAAGCTCTTAATAATGAACTGGATAAAAAAGAAATTTTGGGGGCAGCTAACTGGCCTGAAACCTTTGCAGGCAAATTAATATCCAGCACCATATCATCATATTTAACTTGGCCATGTAACCTAAAATTAATATCAGCATTGAGTAAATTTATCTGAGTAGATGGCACAGCTAAGACAATATTGGCTTTCCCTTTCTTTGCTTGTGTGAGCATATTAATACGCCCAGAAAATACCATTTCACTTAATGTATTATCCCAGTTATCAACTTGAAAGCTGATACCGCCTTGTAAAGGGATATCTGCTTCTTTCCATTGCCACTTACCTTGCGCTATTTGTATTTGAGAAGGCGATAGTGACCATGGTAAATAAAGCAATTCTTCCTTTGTGTCTGTATCCATGACGCTAAAGACACCTTGGTCATTCAACCAACTGAATTTAGCTTGTAAGAATTTTTCTGGGTTGATTAACTTAAAATAAGCATTCAACTCCCCTTTTTCTGGAAGCTGATTTGCCATTAAGGGGAGCTGCACATCACCAAATAATTCTATTGTTTGCTTTTGTTCTGGTAGAAATGCTAAAAAATTTTGAATGACTAATTGGTGTTCCGTATTAATTAAAGATGACAACCTTAAATTGTCGCCCCTAAAATCAAACTCTAGAGGGTTAACCTGATTTTTACGCAACCAAATACTGCCTTGGTAATCACTCCATGGCTGTATGTTGGTATTATTGATAACTAATGAAAAAACCGGAATATTATCAATAAGTTCTGCAATATTAATCGGCTCATTATCCATTTCATTCGTTGGCTCAAGAGCACTCAAACATTCAGTTTTAACATCAAGGTCATCCACAATAGCGTGTAAGGGAAAGATAGAAAGTCTTGTGCTATTCAACTGAACTAATGTGCAATTATTTGCTGTTATACTGATATTTGCTATATCCAACTGGCCATGACTAATTCTTGGTTCTGAAAACGACAGTTTAAATGGCTTAGGAAGATAGTGTGATGCAACAACTGGAGCCCAATGGGATATCGTTATCCATAAAAGTATTAAGAGAGCAATGCTTCCACCCAAAAAGCAGAGTAATATTCTGGATGCTCTTTTCATTAACTGCATTACTACATCCCTTGTTTGAATTGTTCTATAGCGCAAGTGATAAATTTCAACAAAATTTCCTCATTAAACACGATACTAACAAAGATAAACCACATTCAATCGTAAACAGATACCTATTTTCTTAATTTATAGGTGATTTACAAACTTAATTGTCTTATTCTGAGTTTATATTTTGTAGGTACACCTTTTTACCTACTCTTTTCTAATTGGTTCCTAAAAATTGGAGTCTTCATGATGAAAATTGTCTCTTATAGTACCAAACAGTATGACCGCAAGCACATGGAACAAGTTAATCAAAATTCTGGATTTAATTTTAGTATTGAATATTTTGATTTTCCATTGACCGTTCAGACAGCTAAAAATGCTGTTGGTGCAGATGCTATCTGTATTTTCGTTAACGATGAAGCTAATCGTGCTGTTTTAGAAGAACTTGCCGCACTCAATATTCGAATTTTAGCTTTACGTTGCGCTGGTTTTAACAATGTTGATTTACAAGCTGCTAAAGAATTAGGTATTCAAGTTGTCCGTGTTCCTGCTTATTCTCCTGAAGCCGTTGCCGAACATACTGTTGGTATGATGCTCTGCCTTAACCGTAGGATCCACCGAGCATACCAACGTACTCGAGATGCAAATTTTTCTCTCGAAGGGTTAACAGGTTTTAATATGCATAACCGCACTGCTGGAATTATTGGTACCGGAAAAATTGGCCAAGCGACGCTACGTATTTTAAAGGGATTTGGAATGCGCCTACTCGCACACGACCCATACCCGAACCAAGCTGTTTTAGATATGGGCGCTGAATACGTTGACTTGGATACTTTATATGAACAATCAGATATTATTTCCCTTCATTGCCCATTAACACCTGAGAATCATCACCTACTCGATGAAAATGCATTCAAAAAGATGAAAAATGGGGTCATGATCATCAATACAAGCCGAGGCGCGTTAGTCGATTCTGTTGCAGCAATCAATGCACTAAAATTACAGAAAATTGGCGCTTTAGGTATGGATGTATATGAAAATGAACGTGATTTATTTTTCGAAGATAAATCTAATGATGTAATTCAAGATGATGTTTTTCGTCGTCTTTCTTCTTGTCACAATGTGTTATTTACCGGGCATCAAGCGTTTTTAACGGAAGAAGCATTAACAAGTATCAGTCAAACTACGCTTAATAATATCCGTCAAATTAGTCATGGGGAAACTTGCCCTAATATTGTTAACGCATAGTTGGATCGGGAACTATGAAACGCCTAATTCCACTTACTATTTTGGGTTTATTGCTAGCAGCATGCCAAACTCATCAAGTCAATGCGCGTAATGATGACCAAGCACTTGAAAATAAGTTGATGCATCATCGTTTTATTTTAACTGAAGTGAATGGTAAGACGATTAGTAGCAAGCAAACTGTACCTTCCCTTGCTTTTGGCGAGAAAATGTTTGTTTCTGCATCAATGTGTAATGATTTTAACGGATTTGGCAATATCAAAAACGCAAAAATCACCGTAAAAAACTTAAGTAAAACTGAACTCGAATGTGTTGATGAAGATTTATCTAAATGGGATTCAATGATAAATCGAGTACTGTCTGATGGCGCAGTTATTTCATTAAACAACAACCAGCTAGTATTAATTCAAGGTCATTACAAATTAGTTTATACACTACGTGACTACGTCCATTAATGAATTATCCTGTACAACCGCCTCTTTTAGAGGCGGTATACGTTTGCCATAACCCACTGAACTGGCAGCCAAATAAGCTATTTCGCCTGATCAAATAGCAAGTTAATATTCGAGGTTTTTGCAATTCGCTCCATATAATCCCGAATATTTGTGCTAAACGATAAGTGCTCAACTATGCTCAAACTACGTAAGGTTGGAAAAATAATAAAATCATTAATATCAATGTGTTCACCACGTGTTTCTAACCACGCATCTAATAAAGACAATTGGGGCTCTAATTCAACTAGCAACGTATGAGTTTCTTTTTTAAACTCGTTTAAGTCACCATAAGATTTTGATGTTCTAGCGATATATGCCGCCCTCGCTTCTGCTGTACTAATTTCAGGGAAATCAGTTTGTGTAAAACGTGGTGTCACAAGCTTATATACCACAGCAGAAACCGCTTTAGACCAAGCCTCTACTTCAGGGGTTATGTTTCCTCCTGCATATTTAGGTTCATTAATGCTATCTACATAATGAACAATATCTAAGCTTTCAGGTAAATAACTTCCATCGTCTTTTTGTAAGATAGGTAACATTTTTCGACCTATCATTTTTGTTGGCGTTTCTATGTCATCATCGAATAAAACGATTTGCTCTACTGCTAACTTTTTTAAACCAAAAATCATTCTAGCTCTAACACAAAATGGGCAGTGGTCATAAATATACAATTTCATTGTGGACCTCACTAATTTGGTAATGAAAGTGCCAATAGGTTTTATACAGTATACTTGAGTACCCACATTTATGCCTTATCACGCTTGTAAAAATTTGTTTAGCGCGAGGAAAAATATATATAATAAAGTGCACAATATCTCAATAATAAAATCTAGGTCGTGGCATAATATGTCTGATGAAGATGTTCCATTAACAGAGTAATCATTTAAGATGATTTAAGCATTGAGTTAATATCAATTAAATTAATATGTCATAAATATCATTGATTTATTTTTTACCTTTAATTTTAATAACTAAATACTTTAAGTGAAAATTAAGTAAAAAAACAAAAAGTTAACATACCGTAACGATATATTAACTTTGCTTCCTGATAATTTTATCACAACAACAAGGATGCAATAATTTGATTTTAAAGAAAAATAAAACAAAATAACTATAAAGGAAATTTAAAATTTATATTTTTCGCTATGAAAAATAGTAACGATAGATATTTTTACTTATTCAACAACAATAACCACATTAAAAGTAATGCTATCTTATTGCAAATAACCAAACTAAAAATAGCGATTTTCATCATAATTATGTTCATTAAAACTTTTAAATCTATTTATTTTTTAATATACTATGAAACGTAATTTGAATTAAGTGCATTAAATAACAACTTTTCATATAAATTGAGGATGTCATATGGACATTCATACTATAATTGGTATAAAAATAAAAAACCGGAGAAAAGAGCTCGGTCTATCAGGTGCGAATTTAGCTGATAAATTAAATTTAAGTCAACAGCAAATATCTCGTTATGAAAATGGTATTAACAAAATTCCAATTAATCATTTAGTGGATATTGCTGAAGCATTAAATTGCCCTATTGAATGGTTTTTCCAAGGTTATGTAAGCAATTCAAAATCAAATAAAAATGAACCATCTAATGAACTCAACCAAGAGCTAATATATACAGCTGAAAGTGTCATTGCCCCCTCTAAAGATAACTTTTAATGTAAATAAAAAATTAATTTATATAAATAAAATGCAAGTAACATAGACATTTCCATCCCGTGTTATTTGTACTTCACTTTCTTTAGAACTATAAAAGTAAAAAGGCTAATCCTCTATATGAAGATTAGCCATACATTTAAATTTCATAAAATTAACTAATGGTTTTAGCAATAAATTTTATATATAATATTTTAATCATAGGTAATATTGAAAACCATTTTAGAATTCACTTCTCCAGCAGAGACTGTTCGTTCATATTGGTAATAACGAGCTTTATAATTTAAGTCAAGATATTTTGTTTGCCGGTCAACTAAATTTCCAACTTTATATTTTTCATTAAATATAAGTGATTTATTAGTCTTACGCTCTAAAACTTGTATACCAACTCCCGCAGCTCCACTGGTGGATTTATTTTGATTAACCAAAACACCTTGTCGATTATTCATGTTTTTTGGAATATCACCACTAAAAGTCATATTAACATTTGCAAAACCAGAAATACTGACACCACCGCTGCATATTAAGCGAATATCAAAATCTTTTTCACCTGCCGTTGTTCCAATACCATTTAATTGTGAACGTTTAATTGGATCAAGATAAACATTTTTTTCGCTTCCCCCTTCAATTTGGCAAGACGGAGAAACTATTGTTATCGCTTCAGCATCTAATTTAGTGATCAAAAATGGGTTATTATTTGGAATGTACCCATAAGATGTATAAAGGCCACTAGCTATAGTTCCTGAGCCTGTAACAGGAGCGGTTTTCACTAAAGTTAAAATAAACTTTGATCCCGCAAGATAATAATTACTTGATCTAGGGGCATAAAATGTATCCGGATACGTCATTCTCACTGCACCTTCACGGTGGAATTTCATGCCAATTCCAGGAACGTTTGTCTGGTAAACCTTATTTCCTACTGGAACTAAACTTGGCATAGTAACCGAAGCCGTTATCGGTGTATTTCTTGTACAATATGCATATATTGCACTTGAATTTTCCCGCATATCCCAAGTTTGCTCCGCAATAGTATCCCCAACCTTTAAGTTAGGGTCTACCACGACCCTCCCCATCTGCATATTTAATACATATGTCCGAGTTGAGGTTCTATCACAATACGCAGAAACGTAACTAGCGGTAAGAAACACACCAACTCCGATATACAAGCGAATTTGTTTCGTTATTGACATAAAATTTCCTTACTATTGCTAGCTTCTAAAGAAAATGAACACTGCCCATTATCCCATTTTATAATTGCAACGTTTGCAGTTTCACTACTAATAAATACGGTTCCACCTTGACCAACGATACCTATGGATTCACCATTTATATCAGTAACGTTAGCCCCAAATGGCAATGGTTTATTTCCAGGCCTTACAACATTAAATGCAATATTTTTTTCGACTTTAGTACTAAATTTAACCTTAACGATACTTCCTTCATAAGGAACGACTTGTGTGGCCGTATTTTCAAAAACAATATCTTCAGGACTTCCTTTCGGATCAATTTCTACATTATTAATACGATAAGCCCTAACATAAGGAGCAACAGCATAACCATTTCCATCGATACGAGTTCCAGGTGCACCCATGATTGATGCTCCTTCCGCTCCTTTCGCTTCGATCAGAGCTATCGTTGTTGAAGTATTCGGTGTTAATGTTACGCCCTCAGAATGCACAATAACCGAACCATTTGCGCCAAGACCGAACTGACGATATCCCTGACCTTGGCTATAATTCGCATTCGTATTAACAAATGGTGTACGGTAACCTGTGTTCAAACCAATATTCTTCTGTCCACCGTTTGCAACAGAGGTATTTACGCCATAAGTCCAATTATTATCCCTATCGAATGCACCACTCGCACCGATTTGGCTAGAGCCAAATTTTTCATTATTGAATGTCGTATTTGAGGTCAGTGTTGCACTCTGACTTTCGCCAAAATACAGTGGGTAACTAAAGTTTATGTTAATGCGATCATCTTTTTTATTATTCGTATTATCTGCATAAACTCTCATAAATGCGACACCATAAGAAAGACGGTTAAAGTTATTGTTATAACTTAATTGATATTGCTTTTCTGTCCCCGACTTATCCCAATAATTAGAAATACGTCCCGTAAAATAAATCCCACCGTAACCATCAGGAAGATTTTGATTTACTGTATAGCTGAAAAAATTTTTCTCACGTCCTAAAGTATTCTCTACGCCACGCTTATCATTATCTATCGCATATAATGCATTGCTGACGTTATAGTAATCCTTCGTTGAATACCTATAAGCAGCTAGCACTAAGTTAGTATCAGTTTGAGTAAATAAACGACTAAAAGTTAAACGGTAGCTTTGCCCATTTTCTGTTTTATATTTGAATGCCGTTCTCGACTGAGTTAAATCTACAGCAATTGCACCAAACCCTGTGTTAACACCGGTACCTACTAAGTAGGCTTGATAATCATCAAATGCAGTGACGCCGCCATATAGCGTAAATGTATTATTTAAACCATGCTGAATAGTACCCTGCATAATAAATGGACGATTTCTCAGTCCATCCGCATCCGCTTTACCACCAGAAACTTGATAACGTGTAAAACCAGGACGTAATAACTGTGCTAATGAAGAATATGGCACGCTAAAGCTGCTTTCACTTCCATCAGCTTCTTTTACCGTTACAACTAAATCATTTCCGTAACCTGATGGATAGACATCCGTTAAGCTGAAAGGTCCTGGCGCAACTGTTGTTTGATAAATAATAGAATTATTTTGCGTTACCGTTACTAAAGCATTACTTTGTGCTATTCCCCTAATCTCAGGCGCGTATGTTGACATTCCATCAGGATACATATTGTCATCTGTTGCTATTTTTGCGCCTCGTAAACTAATACTGTCAAAGAGATCACCATCTGTATAAAACTGTCCTGCTGTCGCTTTTGACTTTAGTTCGGTTATTGGTTTTTGCAGATATGTTTGATTACTATTCCAATTCGTTCCATCGTGACGTTGCCAGTTAAAATTTCCAATATGTTTAAGCAACCATCCATCAAAGCTTAAACCAGCATTCAGCCCCAAATAAGCACTGGCGTTATTAGTTCCTTTTGAACCACTAGTATGGTTATCATAATAGTTAGCCATATAACCGATATTTAGTGCAGGAATTCCCGTTTCCCAAAATTGGGGAGAAACATAACCACGGGAAATTCTCTGTTCATATATTTGCGGAACAGAAATATCTAAACGCAATGTAGAAGAATGAAATGTATCAACGACGTCTTTTTGGTCATTCCAGTCTTTTAATGGTAAACAAGCATTACTATCTTTACTAACTGTAGGGTTTAGTTTTTCAATATTAATACCAAAATCAGATAACATTTGTGGTGTATAACAGACTACTAATTGACCACTTTTCTCTTCTTCAAAATTAAGGTCGTAGCGTCCCTTCCAATTGTTATTTGTATATACGTCAACTGAATATTTTCCGGGACTAATCCCTGAAGAATTGAAACGTGTTAAATCAACATCTTCTTTACTACCTATAATAAAACCACTATTAAATTCATAGGTTGTATCTTCTTCACCCCAAGCATAAAACGTAGGCACTATGCATGCAGTGACAAAGCAAGTCACAGAGAGCGTATTGCTATATTTATTTATTAACTCTCGCTGTTTCATTATATATTCCTATTTAACGGTGGTTTTCACCGAAATATCTGAACCATAATCATTAATATTATTAATTACGATATGACTTCCTGACCTTACGACTTGTTTTAATTCAACTATCATTTGAGATTTCGGTTCTAATAAAATTGTTTTTTCATTCAACCCAGATTTACCATCCGTTGATATTTTTGTAATAGTAATATAATAAGGTGTCGGATTATCTATAATAATACTCTTCCCATTTGCTTTTATAACAAGTTGCTCTGGCGCTAATTCACGGCTACTCAGGCCTGTTGGCCGATAAAAGAATTTAAATCTAGAGCGGATCGCTAATTGCAATACATTCTGACTATCGCCTTCTTTAGCTTTAGCCATAGGGGGAATATCTAATATATTCAACCACCATAAGCTTTCGCGATCCTGAGGAATGCTTCCTTTATCCATTAATTTAATTCGTAAAGTTTGTCCACCTTTAGCTTCTACACGAGAGATTGGCGGTGTAATCTGAAATGGTGTTTTTATCGTATCCGGTGTTTCTGACGCATCACCTGTATCAAGCCACGCCTGTGCAATTGCAGGACGGTCGGCAGTGTTATTTAATTGCACGGTAATTTCTTTTTCATTTCCAGGATAAATAAACCGTGTACCATTAACGATAATATTATTAGCAAATGAATGCGTACTGAAAATGAAGCAGAAGATAAATACTATTGCTTTCATTTGATCCTCAAAATAAAAGCGGCAGTATACCTACCGCTTATCATAGTAAAGCTGATTAAGTTAATATTTAAAGATTACTTACGTAACTAAAACTAATAAGAAATTAGCTTATTAAGTTATTATTGGTAAGTGATTTCATAAGTTGCATAACTTTTAACTTCACCTGTTGTTACATCTTTAGGTGTAGAAGTTGCGTAACCAACGTAATATTGGAAACGAGCCCCATTTTCAACTTTAGTCAAATCACCTTTAACTTTTTTCTGAGATGGATTGCCAGGAATAATTTTACCTGACAAGTCAGAGCTATCATCAGTTGAAAGTGCTAATTGAATATTTTTAGCACCTGTAGTTTCAGTATTTGCTAAGTAGCCTTCTGAATTACCTGATGCACCTTGCAGTAAGTTACCACCAGTCCAGTTAACGTTTAATAATGTTTTATCAATAGCGGAGTCATTAGCAACATCTTTAACATCTGCTGCAACACAGTTTGTTACGTCAATAACAAAAGATTTCGGTTTTAACAATGCATCTGCACCACCGTCACGTACTTCTGTTAATGATACTGGTGCTAAGTAAACACTAGCATCACTACCTTGTCCATCAACAGAAACAGTACAAGAAACATCCGTTACTTTACCGTGAAAGTTAACTTGGCCGCCACCAACGTTGGTGCTTGCAGCGTTAGCTGTTGATAACCCAATAATAGTTGTTGCAACTGCAGTCAGTAGTACTTTCTTCATTTTCATTTCCTAATATGAGGGTAATTATTTTTTACATTAAAAAGAACTGATTAAGTTTTTGTTTTATTGTTAGGTAAAAAATACAAACAAAAGCCTAATCATACATGGAGTATGACTTATGGCTTACGTTTCACTTTGAACCATTCGTTTAATGCAAATAAATATATTTCTTAATTAGTCCTATTTAGAATTTATAACCATATGCTCTATATGATTTCGAAGAGAGGATACATAATAACTTAAGTTTTATTAAATCGTTTTTTTCATCGCTAATTTATTTTTTGATAGTTACAGGCTATTAAATGACAGGCATTGATTGGGTATTTTGATTTTCAATATTCACTAATTTACTCGTGAAAAGCCTAACATTTAGTTTTTAATATCTAATTTTTTTTAAATATAAGATTAAAAACCAACAAAACCAAAAAATACAGATTATAAAAAACAGCAAAAATCATTATATTTAGATTTAATATATGTTTTCATTTACATTTTGACACTTTATCTCACATTATCACTATAAAATTAATCCATTATAGAGTATCTAATTAGGGCTAAATCATTAATTAAATTAATGATTATTGATCTGTAAAGATATGTCACTCCAAACAATTAAAAATATTGAATTCCGAATTATTATGCTTGAACATCAATTTCACTCATTATGAGTGTATAGATATTCTTTTATATCAACAATCAACTTTAGTCATTATTATAATTTTAAAATATGTTTTTAAGCGAGGTAAATATCGATTTTAATCTAAATTAAAAAATAAATGGAGTGATGGAAATAAATATGAAAGAAGAAATAGTGATAAAATCGCAATATAATCCTTTATTCATTCAACTTCTTATTGAAGTAAAAAATAGAATATCAAATCATTTAGTCGAACCTATGTTAAAAAAAATTATCATTATTTTTGATATAGAATAAGAAAACATGATTAACTGAACAAACTATAGCCTGTGTTATATCAATTTTCTCATTTTCTAACCATATGAAAATAAGAGTGTTTTCTTAAAACGAACACTCTATGAAAATGTGATCTATACTGCAAATTTTAACATTAAGAATATTCCTAAATCACTCACTATGAGTGTTAAAGTGTGATCTAAACCAAAAAGCCATCGATAAAAGACGCTTTATCTGCCTATTATTTTTCTATTCACGGACAGTTTAGCGCCGTTTTAGTAAATCAATCGCTCTAATAAGCCTAATTTATTTAGCAATTACATAACATAAGGTAGCTGTTTCTATTTTAGTACCACAAATTATCGATTATGAGACATTAATAGATAAAAATATTTTATATCAATAATTTGCCATAAAAATATGATGACACCCTTACAAAATCCATATAAGGCCATCAAAATATGCCCCCCCTCCGCATAATGTGTCTACGAAGAATTTCACGTGTACATAAACATAGGTATCTAGTTGATCAGCTGATAAAAGCACATATATTGCAGGTAGTAATATCGGCTAATTTCAAGAAATGATTAATCTAAAATAGAAATATTGTTAGATTGGAGCCACAGCAAAAATCTTGCAAAAGATTTTTGCTGTGGTAATCAAGAGGTGAATGACTGATTAGTATTTTTTCTGACGGTATAGAGCCCATTCTTCAACTTTTTCACCTGATGGTAAAATACAGTAGCCTACCTGCCCTTGTGCTGTATCTACAATTTCCAGAGTCCCTCCAATTTGTTCGCAATATACTGATGCTGGATTTGCCATGCCTACAGCCTTAGGCTCTATTTCGGTTTTATTGGAAACACATCCAGAAATGAGCACTAAACTAGCTAATACAAGTACTTTCTTCATAAGAAATATTTTTAGGTCAGTTTGGAATGTTTGTTTATTATAACGGAATGAAACTAATATAAACTGTTTTTTATTCATAAATAAAACAACATCGCATTTAATGTTCAAAACTTCATCAACAATAGTCAATAAATTACTTTAGTCTATCAGCATTATTACTTAAAATTTCAACTGTCAGCCTGCCATGTTTACCTCTAAGAGTAATTATTGGCATCTTACTTATATCTATCAATATCTGGATTATATCAAATAATACTAGCTAACATTTTATGACTATATATCTATTTGTAAGCCATAAAGCCTATTTTACTTCCGTCTTTTATTGTCAAATAGGACAATTAAAACACCACAAAATGCGACTAACAAACTACCAATAATATAATTCTGTCTATCAAATGCCAGGCCCATATCTTTCACACTTTCCCCATAAACAATAGGAATACTTACATCCATATTGTAAGAAATAATCGCAGTAACGAGGCCAATAATTGTGAGTACCACACCGAATGTTTTCATTTCCATCCCCCTACATTTGTATTTACTAAAAATAGATTAGCGAAGTATCTTGAGAAAGGCAAAATGAGAGGTCACAAATTACAATGTTTTCTTAAATAAAAAATGTTGTAATTTAAGCCATAGCGGGAAAATACTGGTTAATGATCAATTATAAAGATAATTTTTTATGCACTTAAAGTTTTAAGTCAGAAAAACTCGTAATTAGATGTAATATGAAGTATTAATTATAAGTATTCTTATTATTAATAGGATAAATAATCACACCCAGTTTTAACATGATGATTATTACTGTCTACTTTTATTCAAAGCACTATAATACATCGATTAAAATGTATAAAACATCATCAATGCCGCTTGGCTAAATTTTTCAAAAAAAGAAATCATCGCAGGCAAAATAGCAATATTTAGAATGGCAACTAAGCCTACTGTTAGTAACGAAATTTCCATAATAATTTATTGTATATTGAGGATTTATTACTATCCCTTACCCATAGGCCTATTCATTATGTGTTCTTCCCAGTCCACCACATCAATTTCTCTGACTGCAATATGGCGAACGGACACACCTTCATTATGCATCGCCGCTTTGGACCCTGTTTTTAATGGATGCCAAGCTGGGAGAGTTTTCCCTTCTAATAACAAGCGGTAAGCACAAGTACTTGGCAACCATCCAAATGTTTCTAAGTTATAGCGATTAAGCTTTATGCAATCCGCTTCATAACTGAAGCGGTCTTCATAATGCTTACACTGGCAAGTTTTTAGATTTAGCTGATTACAAGCGACATTAGTGAAATAGATTTCATCAGTATCTTCATCCATTAACTTGTGCAAACAGCACTGCCCACAACCATCACAAAGAGATTCCCACTCTTCATCTGTCATTTCATCTAAAGTTTTAACTTGCCAGAACTGCGACATAATACTTATTAATCCTATACTTAAATAACCCGAGTAGTCAGCGAGTGATCATTAATTGATAATTTTAGCATATCACCAGAAGCTAATGGGCCAACACCTTCAGGTGTTCCCGTTAAAATAACGTCCCCTGCACGCAATGTGAAAAAACGGGACATATAGCTAATCAGTGGTAAAATTGGGGTGATCATATCACGCGTCGAGCCCTCTTGGCGAACTTCACCATTAATTTCTAAAGAAAGCTGAATATTTTGTAAATCATTCGGGCTACTAACAGGAATAAAACCCGAAATTGGGCATGACCCGTCAAATGATTTGCTTTTTTCCCATGGCTGACCAGCTTTTTTAAATTTAGCTTGTAAATCACGTAAGGTTAAATCCAATGCAACTGCATAACCTGCGATAGAGCGTGATACACGGTCTTCATCCGCATTTTTTAATGGCATACCAATTAAAATTGCCATCTCAATTTCATGATGAACAGAACCAAAGTCTTTTGGAATAACAACTGATTGAGTAATGTCACACAAAGCAGTTTCTGGTTTAATAAAAATAACGGGCTCTTCCGGTGTAGCAGACCCCATTTCTTTTATATGCTTTGCATAATTACTACCAACACAAACAACTTTATTTGCAGGAAAATCAAGTAACGCACCTTGCCAGTCACGATGTTGATACATAATAGTACTCCTATTATCGTTATTTTATTTTATTAGCGATACCATCTGCCATCATGCATACGCTCAATGCAAAATAATATGAGCGGTTCCAATGCATAATGGTACGGAAATTTTCAGTCACTAAAAATGCCCTGCCTTCAGGGTCATCAGGGATAACCACCCACGTTTTTACGTCTGAAGGTAACTGAGCAAATGCAGGTAATGCCACGCCTAGTTCCTGCCATTCACTGACAGATTTCCCTTGTTCCGCTTTTACGCCTTCCAACGTTTTATTAAAATCTGCAGGTAAATTAACTTGGTAACCCCATGGCAATTGTGCTTGCCAACCTTCTGTTGACAAATAATTAGCGATGGATGCAAATACATCAGATTTATTATTCCAGATGTCCATTTTTCCATCACCATCACCGTCCGCTGCGTAGGACAAATAGGAGGTTGGCATAAATTGACTTTGGCCCATAGCACCAGCCCATGAACCTTTAAGTTGTTGATCTTCTGGAATATAGCCTTTATCCATTATCTCAAGCGCAGCTAAAAGTTGTTTGCTAAAAAGCGCTTCTCTTCGCCCCTCAAAAGATAATGTCGCAAGTGCTGAAACCACATCCTCTTTACCCTGTGAACGTCCAAAACCACTTTCTAGTCCCCATAACGAAACAATGAACTGAGGTGGAACGCCATATTTATCACTGATAGCATCTAGAATGGATTTGTTTTCTAAATATTTGTCATAGCCCGCATTGATACGTGATTGTGGGAGTACATTTTTTAAATAGCTTGCTAATGTAACCGTCGCCCTTTTCTCTGGTTGGCCTTTATCTGCTTTCACAACACGCTCAATAAAATGAACATTAGCAAAAGCACGTTCAATGGTGTCTGGCTTAATCCCCTGAGTAATAGCATGTTCTTTCAGTAATTCCACATAAGCAGGAAATTGTGACGGTTCACGTTGTTCAATAGGGAATGCTTTGTCTAAAGCAACGACTTCTTGGGCTATAGCCGCATTTTGTTCTACTGTAATCGGTTGAGTAACAACTGATTCGTTCTGCGTTGCAGAACAACTTGTTAAAAACAAACCAGCGACTAATGTATATAATAACGTTGGTTTCATTCGTCTCCTCCAGAGTGTTATTGCTTTTCAGGATTTTCTTAATTTGCTCTAGTTATTCAGTTCTTTGTGTTCTGAAAGCAAATTTTCCACCGGAGGTGGGAATTGTAGGTAATAACCAACCTCTATGAGATCAGATTTAACCTTTGCCAAGTCAGCATTGGCAAGCTTTTCACGCTTATCTAATGAGACGAGCATAGCAAATTGAGGTGTTCCAAATTGGGCTAATAATTCATCAGGAACACGTGAAAAATCATCTTTCTTCTCAATATAAAGATAAGTTTGGTCACGCTTAGGGCTTCTATAAATTGCACAAATCATTATATTTAACTCTTTTTCTTAGTTCATTAGCTTGCTTGAAGTATGCAGTAACTATAACATGCTATTGTTTTACAGAATATCTTCACCCGAGGATTGTTTCGGAAATTTTAATTTGCTGAGTCTGGATAGATGCCACAATCGCCAATAGAACTTAAAGGCAGCAGTTTTACTCTTTCAGTTATTCACTTATACAGTGAAGAGCCTAAACTCATCAAAAAATCGCTGCAAGATAAAGTAAATCAGGCTCCTGATTTCTTTAAAAATGCTCCTGTCGTGATTAACATCGCTGAATTATCCCCAAATGCAGATTTACAGAGTATTCATAAATCTGTTATTTCTGCGGGATTACGTATTGTTGGTATCAGTGGGTGCACTGACCCACAAATGCGACAAAAAGCAAACGATGCGGGTTTACCAATATTAAGCGAAGGTAAAAGCCAAAAACCTGTTGAAATTCAGCCTGAACCCCCGGCTGCTGTAGTTCAAGCTGAACCTTTATATCGTAAAACTCGTATTATCAATACCCCTGTTCGTTCTGGACAACGTATTTATGCACCAAATAGTGATCTGATCGTCACAAGCAATGTTAGTGCAGGTGCAGAACTATTAGCAGATGGTAATATCCATATTTATGGCGTGATGCGAGGCCGTGCATTAGCTGGAGCCTCCGGCGATATTGAAAGTCAGATTTATTGTACTCATTTGCAAGCTGAGCTGGTTTCAATTGCAGGTGAATATTGGCTGAGCGATCAAATCCCTGCTGAATTTCTCGCCAAAGCAGCTAAACTTTGTTTAGTTGATAACAAACTTAACATCGAATATTTAAATTAGACCTTATTTACAAGGAATTATTCATGGCACGCATAATTGTAGTGACTTCAGGTAAAGGTGGCGTTGGTAAAACCACTTCAAGCGCGGCCATAGCTACTGGCCTGGCACAAAAAGGGAACAAAACTGTAGTGATCGATTTTGATATCGGCCTACGTAACCTTGACCTTATCATGGGGTGTGAACGTCGAGTAGTCTATGACTTCGTAAACGTTATCCAAGGTGATGCAACCCTTAATCAGGCTTTAATCAAAGATAAGCGCACCGAGAATTTATTTATTTTACCTGCTTCGCAAACACGCGATAAAGACGCATTAACTCGTGAAGGCGTTGGCAAAATTCTTGACGAATTAAGTGACGATCTTGGTTTTGATTTTATTGTTTGTGATTCCCCCGCAGGTATTGAAAGTGGCGCCTTAATGGCACTATATTTTGCTGACGAAGCTATTATTACTACTAACCCAGAAGTTTCTTCTGTTCGCGACTCAGACCGTATTTTGGGTATTTTAGCGTCAAAATCACGCCGCGCAGAAAAAGGCGAAGCACCAATTAAAGAACACCTATTGCTAACACGCTATAACCCAGGCCGTGTAACGCGTGGTGATATGCTAAGCATGGAAGATGTTCTGGAAATTCTGCGTATTCCTTTGATCGGTGTTATTCCTGAAGACCAATCTGTACTGCGCTCTTCCAACCAAGGCGAACCCGTTATTCTGGATACAGAGTCTGATGCAGGCCAAGCCTATGATGATTGTGTTGCACGTATTTTAGGTGAAGATCGCCCTATCCGTTTCATTGAAGAAGAGAAAAAAGGTTTCTTAAAACGCCTATTTGGGGGGTAAATAATGGCTTTATTGGATTTCTTTCTGTCGAGAAAAAAAACGACAGCGAATATCGCAAAAGAGCGATTACAGATCATCGTTGCAGAACGCCGCCGTGGTGATAGCGAGCCCCCATATCTTGCAGATATGAAAAGAGATATTTTGCAGGTTATCTGTAAGTATGTCCAAGTTGACCCTGAGATGTTATCAGTGCAATTTGAGCAAAAAGGGGATGATATTTCTGTTCTTGAACTAAACGTTACGTTGCCAGAAGGTGACGACATAAAAACGACAACAGAAAAATAATTCGTGAAAGAAAGCCGCTGTCTAACTTTTGTTTCATGCAATAGCTTGCGGCTTACTTTTTATGATTTAGCCCAATTAATCAAATGGTTACATGATGATTTCGCTAAAGGAAAAACCTATTCCTTTTATAATTCAAATTTAATTTCCATTGTTATCAGTTTTTTTAAACCTTCTGGCGGTGCTCCTACTGAGCGGCTTTTCTGTACAGCTGATAACGCAGCTTGGTCGAGCGTATTATGTGTTGAGGAATTAACTATACGCACCATCGTAATTTCCCCTAATGAGGAAAGTTGAAAACTTACTTTTACAACTCCTTGGATATTGGTATTTCTCGCTTTTCTTGGGTAACGTTTATGTCGTTCAATTTCACTACGTAATTTATCAATATAGCTTTGATAAGTTGAATCTATTGCATTTCCTACCGAGGTCGTCCTTTGTGCTCCCTTCTGGCCTGCCGCATTAGATTGATTATCGTTTTTCCCCACATGCTGCTCTTGTTTTACATCATCATTTTTTTCACTTTTTTGTTGCGGCTCTTTCTGCTGAGTAACCTTTTTATTAGTTTGTTTTTCCTCTTTCTGTTTGATGACTTTTTTCTGATCATCAGAAATTTTATTTTCATCGCTATGTGAACTTTTTTTATTAGCAACTTTAATTACTGCATTTTCATTTTGTTGTGATTCAGCAAGTAAGCCCCCTGATAGCTTATTATTTAATATTGTATCGTTTGCTTGCTTTTCAATTACATTTTGCATCAATGAAACAGAAACAATAGCTGCTTGTATTGGTGTATAAATTTGTGCAGAACGTGTTTTTTCTATACTTAAACAATAAAAAACGATGCCAAAATGGAATAATAAAGAAACCATAACAGCAAAATTAAAACGTAAAGTAAGCATTTTAATATCCCTAACAACCCTTCGCCAATACTAAAATACAGCGGCATCAGCGAAGGGGATCCCTTTTAGAAGCGACTTGTTACATTGAAACGTATAGTCCTACCCGGTGCAGGCATCATGCTGCGGGTTAATGGGTCTATGTAATATTCATCAAATAAGTTTGTGGCTAATAATTCAAATGATAGGTCTTTATTAAACTGATAATTAACATAAGCATCAGCGGTAAAAACAGCATTCCAACTCATCGGGTCATTGTTTAATGGCGCATACTGGTACGGGTATTTATCCATCATTTCCGCTTCATCTTCATTTTTTGCTTTGCTGTGATAACGCATGCGGCTACCCACTTCTAAACGTTCATCTAAGAAGCGCAAGCCTAGGTTGGCATGAATGCTGTACTTAGGTTGCAATTGAGTACGCAAATAGCCGCCAGGGAACCCTGCTGTTGTACACTCTGAGCCACCAAATTGGTTATAGGGATCCATTACCATCAATGACACTTCATCACAAACTTCATTTTTTAAGCGGTAATCCACACCTAAGTCACCGAATACCCAGCCATTATCATAACGCGCCAACAGTTCCAAACCGGCCGTGTTATGTTTATCAACCTGCGTAAAGACTAACCTGTAGTTCCTATCAAATGCGTTTGTAACAACCGTGTTATAGTAGTTTATGCGTAAATCAGCATGATTTTCTGCCGCAACCAGTTCTTGGAAATTACGCACATATCCCAGTTCTATCGTATGGCTGCGTTCTGGCAAATAAACCGGTGGCGTGTAATTCGGCTCTCTTCCTCCCGAAAAACCAATAGTGTCTTCAAAGATACTTGGCATCCTAACGGTTTCTAAATAACGCCCAAATATTCGATCATTCTCTGTTAAATAAATTGTTGCCCCTAATGCCGGAGCCCAAGCTGATTCTTCATTTCTTTTTGGCGCTTTAAATTTTTGGTCGTTTGTGAACATCAATTCATCATTTGTGCTATTTGTTACCCCTATTTTTTTTGCTATTAATCCTGTTACGGGGTCTATAGCCTCTTCATTTAAGTCAATTTCGCCATTATAGAATGGATTATTTTTACGTATAAACCTATTATTTTCATCAACTTTCCATTCTGCTGTGTGGTTCTGCTCAAAAATTCTATACTCTCGTTTTTTTCCTCCTGGAGTTACTATTTTCCCCTTTATTATAGTAGAAGAAGGCATTGACAGTGCTTTTTCAACTAACCGAGTCTGAGCATATAAATTATTTTTTAAATCATTAAACGTTCGCCCTTTATCATCCACATATTTTTGTACTAATTGATACTCTTCTGAAGTTAATATACGAGACAAGCTATATTTTTTAGCTATTATATGGCTATATGGTGCATAATTTATATCTTTAGCCGCAATGCGTCTCTCTTTTAATAAATCCCTTGACCAGTAGCTAATATATTGAGCCCCCGCATTCAGACTTAACCAATCAGTAGGCTGCCAATCAAAGCGAATAGTCCCATTATATTCTCGACGCTTACCTTCCCTTGGGATAGCTCGGAACATGTTACCCTTTGGGCTAGAATCCGAATTAAAGATATCTTCACGGCTACCAATAGTTTCATCAATTAAGCTTCCCATTAAAGTCACTTTAAATTCAGGTGTAATTTGAAATTTATTCGATAATGAAACACCATAGCGATCGTTTAGTTGGTTTAATTTAATCCCATCAACTAAGGTGCCATTGATAGCAGGATTTTTAGCTACATTTTTATCTCGACCAAATTCATAATTCCAATCCCTTTCCACTGGTTCCCTAGGTTGGCCACCTGCGGTATTTGAGTTTAAATTAGTTTTTGTCAACCAATAGCCTAATCGAAAGTCAATCCAACCAATGGACTCAGGTTTGAACGAATAATTGGCGTAAAAAGTATTTAACGCCAAGTTAGCTAAAGGCCATTGTGGAATTTTTCCCTCTAAATCATGATAACGAATTTGCGATGGCATGATTTCGCCATAATGACTTGATGTATGCATATAACCAAGGGATAAGTCCTGTGAATTAGGTAGCATTAAATTTAATTTAGCTAACCATGTCGACATTTCATTTGATGTATTCGCCACCTCTTTATTTGGCCCATAAATCCTAGCTACGAAGGGCATATATGGGTCTATCGCTTTATTTGGGTTATTAGGGTCATAAGTAATGATGTCGTCATAAAATTTACCCGCCCCTCGGCGCCCAGCAAAATAATTACCTTGGTTGCGATAGCTGTATGCTAGCATCAAATCAAACTTTTCTTGCCGTGTCCCAACGGCAATACGCGCTGCGTTATCTTGCAGATTAAAAAAATTAGCATTACCTTTACTACGAGGATCAACAAGCATTTCGTGATCTTTAAAATAAATCCCACGAAACTTCTGCATGTCTAACGTATTCAATAGCCGCTTATCATCACGGTAATCTATACCGTGGCTTAATTGATTAACCCTCGGTTTTGTCGAGTTACTCGATGTTTCTAATTTAATATCAAAACCAAACTTGTCGTATTTATCCACAACGTCATCAATGCCTAGCGTTGTTATGGCAACTCCTCCCCCCGTCGATGTACGCACATTGCGGTCTAGTGTTGCACTTTTCATTACCTTAATGCTACTAATCATATTCGGGTCGATATAATTACGATTATTCGCCCCATTATAACCACGCCAAACAGTGATAGCTTGCTCTGTACCATCTACAGTCACTGGGACACGCCCTTGCCCCTGTATACCCCGAACATTGGGGTCTATTGCCCCGCTATTACGGGCATCTCCACTATATACCCCTACTGCATGGTTAATAGTGTCTGCGGGGTTAGTACCTTTATAACGATCAATTTCTTCTTTACTAATGTAAATATTTGATTCATCTTTATCATATTGGTCATCCGCCCCTTTTCTATCACGCTCTTTGATTGTGGCCGCTTTATCATTTACCACAATAGAACCGATGTTTTCACTTTGTTGTGCATAGACTAAGTTTGTAATATTGCCAATAGATAACCCTGTTGCGATATTAATGGCTATCACTGTTTTGATTTTCATTATCTGTTCCGGTGAAAATTAAAATTTCTTGGTGAAATTGACACCGACTTCACTTTGCTTAAAAGAATAAATAATATCTGCAGTACTTTTATTCACTTGGCTATTAAAATAAATAGAAGGCGTAAAAGTTAATATTTTATTTTTATCAAATGTTAATTGGGTATTTAAATACCCATTATGATCTTTTCTTTTTACATTCAAAAATGCATCAAACTGTTCAAAATTTGTTTGCTTATAACCTATCGCAACAAGTAGATCACACAGTTCGGTTACTTTTAGAAAACCCGCCCTAACCCCATACTGTACATAGCTATCACTATCGTATTGCTTTTTTCTATTGGCTCCATAAAAACTGCCAAAAACCATTAATCGAGGGTTCACTAAATAGGTACCAGTAACTGAATAAACCCATTTATCGCCGTTATTGAAACTATATTTATAAGGGTACGTTTTATTTTTATATTCAATATCACTTAGAAATGTTACTCGACGGCTCAATGTGTATTCTGCCGCTATTTTCCCCCCAAAGCTTAAATTATAGTATTGGTTATCATGCCATTTAGCTTCAAGGGTAGGCTGTATATAGAACTTTGTATTCGCGTTATCAAATTGATACCCCCCAGTAACATATATATTCGTTTTTCTAGCCGTGACTGTTTTCATTGGCTCCACCCCAACCACACCTAATGAGAGTACCGCTGAGTGGTTTCCTACTAGAGGAAAACGCTTTGATAGTTTAGTATAATAATGCCACTTTCCACCAGCGATAGACTGGTTACTACTATTCATACATTTACTACGAAAACAGTACATCTCACGGCTATTTGATGCTTCATTTAAATTAAAATCATAACTTGAGCCTAACTTAATCGTACCTTGCCAACGATTTTTATTTTCTAAATCTATTATTTGACTTTTAATAAATTTAGTTAACCCATTTGATATTCTTTCTTTATATTTAACTTTGATATTTTGATATATTGATAATGCTGATTCATAGTGCTTAACATAAGTCAGTGCTTGTGCAAGTTTTAACTCAACCAATAACATATTAGGCTTGTGAATTAAAATCTCATTATATAGGCTAATTGCTAAATCATACTGTTTATTTAAAACTGCCCTTTCTGAATGAATATATTTAACCAATTCTTTATCGTGGTCTTTATGGTCAACGTAATTACCAATAATTTCATTTATTTTGTCAAAATCTTGTCTCTGAATGAGATCATAAAGAATAAAACCAAGTTCGTCGATATTTTTTTCACTATATTTAACATTATTTATTTCTGATTGATGTTTTTTGTTACTATAATCTTTTAAATTACCGATAACTCCTCCTTTTAGCTCTTGAGCTGACAATACCGAAGGGAGAGAAAAAAGTAATAATAAACTCAAATATATTAAATGTGTTTTTTTATTAAAAAATAACATGATTAGGCTACCATTTTAATGACAAAAATAAAAAAGTAGACAAAATCACTTTTGCCTACTTTTTTTAGCTAATTATATGTTCAGTAATTATTCGTCTTTCTGGCCACCAAATGCCGTGTCTAACTCACGGTTATTCTCATAAGAGAGAATACCTGCCACTTGTTCTGCATTATCACCAAAGAGTTGCCCCATACTATCACCTTGGTGTATTCCATTGGCAATGGCAGTACCACTAAATTTACCGTCTTCTTCAATAGCCCCTGCCATGGAGTGGCTATTTACTCCTTCTAATGCACCTGTATATGATTTATCCGCGAAGTCAGCATTAAACCAACCCGTCTGTTTTTCTTCACCTGCAAACTGGTTAATACCCGCTATAGTATAAGTCGCTTGGCCACTGGTTGGGACTTCTGTTGTTGCATTCGCACCGGAGAAATAAACCGTGTGCATTGCATCATCGGCTAAACCAGTTTGTGACCAGTCACCAAAATATACCTCGGCATCTGCAACCTGGCTAAATTGGAACTTGCCCATTCCACCGTGTGGGCTACCGCCACTTTCCAAAACATAAACATTGTCTGGCTTTTGCATTACCATGTATTTTAAGCCCGAAAATGATATGGTTTTACCCTCCTTCATAAAGCGAGAACCAATTCCCGGTGCGCCGATACTCCCCCCGTGAGGCCCCATAGTTGATTGAGTTTTATCGACAATAATATTTGTTTCATTATATCCATAATCTAAGCTTTGTTTTGATACCGTTTCTGCCATAACACCAACAGAAAATATAGACAAAGATACAGCGACTGTAATTAGTGATAATTTTTTCATTTATTCACCCTCTTAAATAGAAGTTTGAATTAGGTTGGTTTATTAACGAAACACATTAAATAAAAGATTATTCTTTCCTTTAATGTTCGAGATTCAGTATATGAAAATGATTTTTATTTACAAATGTAAGGGATATAATTCAATTTTTTATTATTAAACCATAAAAATAAAATAATCTTTTATTTTTTAGCTGGTTAATTAAAGACCCTATAATGGATAGTTTTATTTATTGCGTTTTACATTAAAGATTAATTGAATTTTTAAGAGTAATTACAAATTTTGAGTTAAAATAAGATAAATATACCCATAAATATATGTGACGTATATTTTTATAAGTTTATTGAATGAATAATAAATAAAAATGAAGATAAGATTGAAGATTATAAATAAGCTAAGCTATTTAAATAAGGTACAAGAAGCTCTCTTCTTGTACCTTAATATATTACTCGTTTGCTAATAACTTTGTAATGGGCTCGGCGAGTAATCGCCCTCTCCACCCCGATAACAGTTCAGGAGGTGTAACCGAAGATTTTAAACCCCAATGAATCGACAATAATTGGTTAATTTGCCGCCTAGAAGCCAATAGTTCTGCATTAAATTTTTCATTTTCAGCAATATCTTTGACCACCGCTTTAATTTCTTTAAATAAGCTTTTGTATTGGCTCTGTTCCGTAATATTCGCTACAGGTGTTGGGTATTCACTTTCTTCAAGTTGCTTTGCTTGCTCGACAATGGCTAACAAGCGCTTGCCATGGCAACGAATTTCCTGCCCAGTTAAGCCAAGTGCATCAAGTTCACCCAGAGAGCTCGGTAAATAACGAGCCACTTTCCATAGATGCTCTTCTTTTACTACAAAGTTAACTGCCATATCGCGGGCTTTAGCTTGGTTTAAACGCCATTCGGCTAATAATTGCAAACAAGCGAGCTGTTCATCACGTAGCTGCCATGCATTATGGATATTCATGTAGGCTTTTTCTGGCTTTAAGGCTTTTTGCCGACGAGCCACAACACGTTGACACTCATCTTTGGCATCTTCCAAGTAGCCCGCATCAGTCACTTTTTCCATTAGAATTTCAGCTAATGGCAGCAAATACAGCACATCTGCGGCTGCATAATCGCATTGTTTTTCGCTCAGAGGACGCGCAAGCCAGTCTGTCCGTGATTCACTTTTGTCTAGTTCAATACCTAAATGTTCAGCAACCAATGATGCAAAACCACAAGAAATTGGATAACCTAAAAATGCTGCCACAACTTGCGTGTCGATCATCGGCTCAGGGACACAATCAAAATCATGCATAAACACTTCTAAGTCTTCACTACCTGCATGTAAAAATTTAAGTTGCTCAGGATTCGTTAAAAGTGCTTTGAACGGGCTAAAATCCGTCATTAATAATGGGTCAATTAACGAAACTTGCTTTCCATCATATAGCTGTAGCAAACCTAGTTGTGGGTAATATGTTCGGGTACGAACAAACTCGGTATCCAAAGCGAGCCATGGTGCATTACTCGCCTCTTGGCATACTTGGGCTAATTCGCTATCTGTAGTTACTAAACGATAATTCAAAACAAGTTTCTCTTTGTTATTTTCATCACAATGACGCCGGCTAAAACCGGCGTCATCTATTTATAATTTACGACTAAACCACAATCATACTTGTGATTTTTCTCTTTGCAATTTTTCTTCATCACGTAGGTCTTTACGTAAAATTTTACCCACGTTAGATTTTGGTAATTCATCACGAAATTCAAATATCTTAGGGACTTTATACGCGGTTAATGAACGGCGGCAAAAGGTTTTTAGCTCATCACCCGTTAAATTCGCATTTTTCGTTACAACGAAAACTTTAACCGCTTCGCCTGTACTTTCACTAGGTACACCAATTGCAGCGCATTCTATCACGTCCGGATGTGCAGAAATGACATCTTCAATTTCATTTGGATAGACGTTAAAACCTGAAACGATGATCATATCTTTTTTACGATCAACAATACGAATATACCCTTCGCTATCAATTTCTGCGATATCCCCCGTCGCTAACCAACCATCCACTATCGTATCCGCGGTAGAATCAGGCCGGTTCCAATACCCTTTCATGACTTGCGGGCCTTTTACCCACATTTCGCCAGGCTCACCAATAGCGACTTCGTTGCCGTTATCATCAAGAAATTTAACATCTGTTGATGGAACAGGTAAACCAATACTTCCGCTATAACTGGTTAAATTATAAGGATTACCTGTAACTAGTGGCGCACATTCCGTTAACCCATACCCTTCGAGTAAATGTTTCCCAGTGAGCTTTTGCCATTTTTCTGCAACTGCTTTTTGAACAGGCATCCCCCCACCAACCGAAAGACGTAAACGCGAAAAATCCAGTTTTTTAAACTCTTCGTTGTGCAACCATGCATTAAATAAGGTATTAACCCCGGTAATTGACGTAACCGGATAACGTCCTAATTGTTTTACGGTGTCCGGTACATCTCTAGGGTTAGTAATCAATAAGTTAACGCCCCCTACAGTGATAAACAGTAAGCAGTTTACTGTCAATGCAAAAACATGGTACAGCGGTAAAGCGGTGACAACAAATTCAGCACCAAATTTCAGTACAGGCCCGTAAGCTGCCCTTGCCTGCTCAATATTTGCTAACATATTGCGATGAGTTAACATCGCCCCTTTAGCAACACCGGTGGTTCCACCTGTATATTGCAAAAAGGCCAAGTCATCACCAGCAATGTTAGGTTTAATATATTGCATACGATAGCCATAATGCATGGCACGGCGAAAGGAGATGGCGTCTGGTAAGTTATATTTAGGGACTAAACGTTTTACATATTTGACAACAAAATCAACAATCGTGGCTTTAGGACGTGAAAGCTGGTCACCCATACGAGTTAAAATGACGTGTTTCACTTTGGTATTGAAAACAATTTTTTCCAGTGTATGTGCAAAATTCGACACAATTACAATTGCGGTTGCACCGCTATCATTCAATTGGTGCTCTAGTTCTCTCGGGGTATAAAGTGGGTTGACGTTGACTACCACCATACCTGCTCGCAATATCCCAAACAGGGCAATCGGATACTGTAATAGGTTTGGCATCATTAATGCGACACGATCCCCTTTTTTAAGACCAAGTCCATTTTGTAAGTAGGCGGCAAAAGCGCGACTTCTCTCTTCAAGTTTCCGATAAGTCATCACTGCTCCCATATTAATGAATGCAGGTTGGTCGGCAAATTGAGAGACCGCATCTTCAAGTAACTCTGCTAGAGAAGCGAAGCTATCAGGATTGATTTCTTCCGGCACATCAGCAGGGTAATTTTTTAGCCAGATTTTTTCCAAAATGTTACTCCTGAATTTAGTGAAGTTATTATACTCAACATCTCTTTTAACAAATTATTAACTCAGCGTACCAGTTTGAAAAACAGACAATGTCAAGGTTGAGAGGTCTATCACTAAATAAATTTTGTTCCTTCAAGAAAAAACTAGGCGGACTAAGCCGCCTAGTTTGTCTTAAATTCGTTAAACAGATGTAAATCTGTACAAGATTGCCTGATTATACATGATTTTACGCTATTTTTGGAAAGGTTATCTCGCACTTAAGAAGGGATTTAATCTATTACATTAACCGAAGTCACTTTTGCTGGGATTAAATTTTAGCTAATACTTTTATTAAACACTCTTATTTATTAGCTCTTATTTAGATAATCTTTTTATGG